>QKFI01000419.1 GCA_003251455.1 Tolumonas sp. | reverse complement strand
TTCATCAAAGAACGTCGTAGTCGTTTCATTCGGTTTGAGTGCGGGCAACCATTCCGATGCGTAACTGAACCAGCGTGCCTGCGGCGTCTGTGCCATTTGGTCAAAATAACGATGGTCATAAGGCACCAGCGGATGCTCGGTCGTTATAAACGTGAGCAGCGACTGTTCCTGATCGGGTTCAGCTTTCTCTATATCAATCTCCAAACAGAAACTTCGCTGGCAATACTCCAGCAATTCCGTCACCAGCACCGAAGGCATTCGCGATCGGTTATCAATGGCGCTGTGCGCGACATACGAGATGTAGAGTTGTTGCTGCGCAGCCATTAAGGCTTCCAGAAACAGATAACGGTCATCTTCACGGCGCGAACGATCACCTTTACGCGCCTGATTTACCATCAAATCAAAGCCGAGCGGCGGCTGACTACGGGGATATAACCCATCATTCATGCCCAAGAGACAAACTAATCGGAATGGAATTGCCCGCATCGGCATCAAGGTACAGAAATTGACGCGACCGGCGAGGAATTGCTGCCCGCCTCGCACCGCATTCAGTTCACTCTGTAGATGATCATGAAAGACCGTTAATGGAAGTTCTTCCGTAAATGGCATCGCGGTTAGTCGGGTTTGCCATGCCTGAATGGTATTGCGGATCAGTCGCAACGCATCCGCATCTTCTTCATCCAGCTGATCTTCCGGCAGGTAAAAATTCAGCAGGATCTGCTCAACCCGCGTCTGCCACGCAATGATGGTTGCGGGCTCAGCCAGTTCATCCCGCAATGCCATGATGTCATTGATAAAACGGGCCAGTTGCCCCAGTTTGACCGCGCCCTGCCCTTCAATTGCGGTATAGGGCGCGACATGGTCAAACAACAGTTCGCTGCCGGAGGCAAAGCCAAGCAACATGCGCTCCAAACCAAACGACCAGGTGTGTCGCTCCCGGGGCGGCACATCAAAGCGCGTCCCATCTTCGGCGCATAGACCCCAGCGCACCCCCGCTTCCTGCGACCAACGACGTAGAGTGGTCAAATCATCTTCCATCAGCCCGAACTGACGCAACAGGGCTGGGACGGCCAGTAACTCCAGTAACTCTGTCGCGGTGCAGCGCAGATCAGGCAACGACAACAGTGTCAGAAAACTCTGCAACAGCGGATTTTCTTGTGTCGCGGAACGGTCAGAAATCGAATAGGGAATAAATCGATCGTCTGCGGCACTACCAAACACCGCCTGAATATACGGGCCGTATTGATTGATATCCGAAACCATCACGACCACATCTTTCGGGGTGAGCGTTGGGTCATCGGTAAAGCGTTGCAATAACTGATCATGCAAGACCTCCACTTCACGCAGCGGACTATGACAACCATGCAGCACCAGTGATTTGTCATCAGCCGAAATCAGACGTTTTGGCCGATTTTTCGTGCCGTCCTGCAATTCGAGCAGATCCTGCTGCACCTGATGCAACAGACTGTCGTCCTCGATCTCCATGAAGGCTTCGATTTCAGCCGCACTGATTTCAGCAATTAATGCCAGATAATCGCGTCCTTGTTTTCCCATCGAGACCAGCAGCGGATTACCCTGTTGTTCTCCTTCTTCCGAAAACAGGCGTTGCCAATCTACAACGGGTAAGAGTGGCGTTTGTTCATCATTGGCCTGCCAGTGCGCGCGACGTTGCGCCAACAGCTTGTCGAGAATACGGCGATTAAACTGGTTTTCTTCCTGTACATCCCCCCAGTAATATTTACAAGGGTTGGTCAGAAACAAATGCACATCACAATGCTCACCGAGTGCAACTAAGGCTTCGAGGTAATGCGGCGGCAGCGAAGAAATGCCAAACACGAATAAACGCTCCGGCAATGCTGCGGTTGGCTTTCCTGCCTGCAGGATTTCGATAAAACGGCTGAACAAATTGACACGGTGCAGATGCGTGGCTTGCTTTTCGGTCAGCGCAACCAGCTCTCGCCACAAAATCGGCTGCCACGGTTGTGCGTCAGCACCAAGAGCGCCGCCTCGTTCCCAATCGACAATCCAGTCCGGACGATACACCAGATATTGGTCAAATAAATCGGCAATACGGCCCGCCAGCTGATAACGACGACGACCATCCGGATCGTCCTCCAGATACCCTGCAAGCTGAGTAAATTCAGGATACGCCATACAGCCCGGCAGTAACTGCATCAGACGCCAAAGCATGGCCGGTTTGGTATAGGGGTTTTCTTTCGGCACATCGGGCAGCACGGCATGAAACATCTGCCAGATAAAACTGGATGGCAACGGAAAGGTCACGTTGGCCGCGACATTGAGTTCCTGCGCCAACGCTTGCTTCAACCATTGTGCCATGCCCGGACTTTGTACCAGAATCGTTTCTGCCGCCAGAACCGACTGTAGCGGTCGGGATTTCATAAAATGCGCCAGCAGACTTTTTAAGATATCCAGTTGATTTGAATGATAAACGGTAAACATATTTTTATCCTGTGCCGCTGTCTGGCCTCGATCATAGATCAATACGCAAATAACTCACGCCTAAATCCGCAAAATACAGCTGTTGCTGATAAAACCAGCCACTCACAAAACATTTCATCGTGACATGCATCATAAAGTTGAAATATTACACAGGCAGGGCACAATGCGCTCTCCGGTCAGTCTGTGATCCATGTCTGATTTCTAAGCATATAAAAACAGAATTGATAACCCCAGTGCCAGCCCGTCCGACTGGCTATTGAACGAATAAAAACAGGATTTTTATGAATATCATGCGCAATGCCATTCCGGCTCTATTGTGTGGCTTGATGCTGACCTCTTTGT
>QKFI01000361.1 GCA_003251455.1 Tolumonas sp. | reverse complement strand
ACTGAAGAACAAGGTGTAGTTCACCCCAATACCGAGCACCAACACTAATGCAAGTAATGAGAACAGATTGACCGCATGACAACTGAAGGACAATACCGCCAGACCACATCCTAACGACAGCACCGACGGCACCAGACTCACGAGTCCTTTGCGCCAGCCGAGGCGCAGCATAGCCCCACATGCGATCACCATCAGCGCGATCCCCAGTAACACCGTGAGTACGAGCCTATAATGCGCAAACAGTGAATCGAAGGCATATTTACGATCAACCCACGCAACCCCTTGCTGTTTTACTGCCAGTTCATTCAGCGAGGCGCTAGCTTTCACACCATCGACCGGCATCAGAACCCCACTTTCACCATTCGCCAGCGACAGCCACATTAGCCGCCAGCCTTCACTGGCCGGACTTGCCAGCCAGGTATCCACAGCTACAGGCATCGGATTAAGATCCGGCTTGACCTGAGTGAATCCGGCACTTTGCAGCGCACCAGAAACAGATTGCGCTGCATGTCGTAATAACTGTAGATCCTGCTGCTGCCGAGCCAGGGAATTGAGAGGAATAGAGCGGTATCCGCTGATCATGCCATCCTTGCGCGCCTGTTCCAGCACCGGAACAAACGCCTCCAGATGTACCAGTGTCTGCTGGGGTGTATTGCCGTAAACCATAAACCATTTCTGATCAACACCCTGCCCAGTCAGTTGGGTGATCGTTTTTTCCTGCTGTACAAGCTTTTGCGGTAACGCCTGTAGCTGCGAGATATCATCATTTACATGTAACAGCGTCATGCCTGCCAGCGAAAAAACTGCCAGCAACGAAGGCAGCCCAACCGAAAGATATTTATTTCGCCGCCACCCTGCCAGCCAGCGTAGCATCAGGACCATCGCTGGTACCGGACGCACCGGAAGTCCACGACAGAGCCATGGGAACCAGAAAAGAACCGTCAGGCAGGATGCACTGAGACCAGTGGTGGCAAACACCGCCATTTGCCGGATTCCCGGAAACGGGGCCAGCATCATAATCAGATAAGCCACCACAGTTGTCAGCAGCGCCATCAGCAGGGCATTCCGCACTTTGTTCAGACTTTGCCACGGTGACACTTCAGCACCATGTACCATGCGCTCTGTCATGTAGTACAACGAATAATCCGCAGAGATGCCTATGATGCTCATGCTCATCATCAGCGTCATCAGGTGCAATTCGCCGAAAAACAACAGCGTGACGACCGTCCCGGCCAGTGCCCCGATCCCAATCGAAAGCATACAAAGGAGTAACGGACGTACCGAGCGATACACTACAACTAGCAGCAGAAGAACACAGCAAACCGTTGCAACCCCCAGTGTGGAGATATCCTGTTTCGCTTGCTGACTGGCATAATCGCTGTAGAAAACAGTGCCGCGGGACAGTAATTGCACATGTGGGAATTGGCGTTTCAGTTGCGCTTCCAGCGCTGCCAGTGTCGTAACCAGTTGATGCGTCTGCTGAAAATCAAATGAATTTCCGGATAATTCACCGTGTAACAGATACCAGTAATTCCCCTGATCATCCCGGGAGACTAACCAGCCGTCCATTAACCGTAAACGCTGACTGTTCTGGGCCAGCGCCATCTGCGATCCACGCATCAGCATGAATGGATCATTTTGTATTTCCCTGCCACTCACCCCAGAAAAGGCGGAATAAAGCTGAGATAGGATCCATTGTGCCTGCGCCTCACCACTATTTTGCAGACGCGCGCGGGTTGCGCCATCAATCAGGCCATTCCGATGTTGCCAGAAAAAAGAACCCCATGCTTTCTGGCTATCAGCATCCATTACACCTTTCACCTCACGGAAAGCGTGAGACTGTTTTAATAATGTTTCCCAGTGTGCCGCAATTTCTGGATCAGCCACCGGTCCCGGACTAACCAACCAGATAAGCTGTTTATCCAGCCGTTGCATAAAACCATCATTTAGTTCAGGCGGAATAGAACCGAGCGCTTGCTTTGGCAACAATGCAAGAACACTACTATTTATCTTTGCTCCCGGCAGCACAATCAGGAGCGTCGCCAACATGATTAGGCATACCCCACCCCACAAACATGCTAAACGCCGAACATTAGTGTGTGGCAAATCGTTTTTGTTCGTCATCGGTCAGTGCAGATGGTGTCAGTTGATGTTGAGAGAGGATGATATCCGTACGATCACCCTGTTTATCGTGCAGTTGGATAGACTCCAGATAGGTCTGTCCGGCCAGATCGATAGACGCGAAAATCTTATCTAACGGCGTCGTCACCGGCGTCAGGCGAAGTGTCCAGCGTCCGGCCCCTGTATCGTTAAAGTCAAGGTGGAAATTCTGCTCCAGAACTTTCCGATCCGCTTGGAACAATGCTCGCAACAGATGATTAAACTGAAACATCTGGGGATTATTTTCTGCAGTCACAATTTGGGGTGGCTGGTCATTAATGATCTGAACCATCCGGGAATCATCCAGCAACAGCAACATTAGAAATGGGACTTTCTGATCCCACAATAAACCTTTATCACGGGCAATCAGCATCTCGCCCTGAGAGCGAAGAGGCTGTGGTAAATCTTTAATCGTGCGCGTCTGATCAAAATGCGCCCGGATCACGGGTTGTTTGGTAAATCGCTGTTGCAGTTCATCCAGCGTTACCGCTTGGGATGATGAACCGATGATGAATAAGACAAGTAAAAGCCAGCGTCTCATGGTGCTATTCCCATTCGCTCAAAAAGTACTGTCGGACTGACAAAGCACATTTCCCGACTTTCAGCATCCACTGCAACCTGAATGGTACAACCTGTTGTCGTGCGTT
>QKFI01000345.1 GCA_003251455.1 Tolumonas sp. | reverse complement strand
ATCAATAGCCATCACGCTACTGTCGTCCGGCTGGAGCTGCAAACAAAGATTCGACATCACACTCACCAGCGCCATAGCACTGGCATAACTTGCAAATCCACCAGGACTGATTTGATGACAGGTCATCGTCCAATCTGCATGTGCTGCATGCTCCAATCCTGACGGATCCGTCACCAATAAACAGGCTGCAGGTGATTTACCTAACCATTGGATCAATCGTTTTGTCTGCTCGGTGCGGCGTCGCAACGCTATCACGATCACCAGATCATCTGCACTCAGCTGACTTAATTCTTCAGACAAGGTTTGTCCCGGTTGGGGCAATACATCCACAGAACGGCGTAATTGTAACAACTGCTGTCGCCAGTGCAGCGCAACCGGATAACTGTTACGGAATCCAATCACTTTTACTTGGCGAGCCTGACAAATACGTTTCGTGATTGCATCCAGCGGTAAACGCTGTAAATCATTTAATGTCTGCTGCCAATTCCGGCTTTCCTGAGCCTGATGATTCGCCAATAACGTTCCGATATCCGACGGTTGCTGATCAGACAATAACGGTGAGCCAGAGGTTTGTTGTAAACGTAAATCCTGTCGAACTTCTGCAAAACCCTCATACCCCAATCGTTTGAAGAATCGGCTAACCACTGGTTTCGACACTTTTGCCAAGCGAGACATATCTGCACTCGAATAGATTGCCAGTTCAGCTTCATGCGTCAGAAGAAACTCTGCTAACTGGCGTTCTTTCGGGCCCATCTGTTCCAACTGATGGTAAATACGTTGCGCAAGTTCAGATCGGGGCATAAATACGTCTCTTTCGGTGAATCAATGAATTATAAGGTCTGAGAATTGCCTGAAAAACGGCTTCCAGATCTGTTTCTTTTATCGTGATTGACTGGCTCAAACCGATATTTTTTGAAAATCAGCACACGAAATGCAATCAATTGTCTCAAAAAATATCGATAAAGTTGATTTCCGGCAATTTCGGCAAATACCTGATATTTTTCAATCAATTTACATGCCGAAGATTTAGCGTTACTCGCTCATCCAGGAAACATGCGCAGAAACAATACGCCACCCTTCAGGAAAACGAACCCAGGTCTGACTTTGCCGACCGACTCTAGGTTCAGTTTCGCGAGTAAAGGTTGTGTTTGCAGTTGCCAGATTTTTATCAAACGTTGTGATCACCGTTTCGACCAATGTTCTTGCTAATCCTTTCGGTGATCGTTGTTTACGAAAATCCTGAATAGCTTGATATCCGACCAGATTTTCACTGGCACCATATCTGACCGTCACAGGATTATTCCAAAACAACTGATCGAGTATCTGAACGTTGTTTGTGACTAACGCATGTTCATACTGCTGAAACATCTCTGTTACTTCTTTCAGAACCGCTGGATTATTCAATTCCATCTATCAACTCCTTTGTTAAATCAATGCACCATTAAATGTCGGAAGCACCAACATGAAGCATGTTACGTGACTAATTTCCCCAAATAATGCGATTGCTGCACCATCGGATTTCATAAAAAAGAGCTATCCATCTGTTTTATTAATGAAATCGATATTTATGAGCAAATTGGTATTGTAATTGCTTTAAGATAAAAAGAAACTTTTGTTTCTCTTGAAAACAAATACGGAATGATAGTTGTTTTATTAAGGATATGAGGTTGGTTATGAAAGCATGGACACAGTTATCTGGCGCATTATTAGTCGCATTAGGTTTGACCGGGGTAGCGCAAGCAGATCAGTTAGATGATATTCAGAAAAGCGGCGTACTGAAAGTCGCAGTCCCTCAGGATTTCCCTCCTTTTGGTTCCGTTGGTGCAGATATGCAACCTCACGGTTACGATATTGATATGGCCGGTTATCTGGCTGATAAACTCAATGTGAAACTTGAACTGGTTCCAGTGACAAGTGCAAACCGTATACCTTATTTACAGACGAAAAAAGTCGACTTGGTCATTTCAAGTCTGGGTAAAAATCCTGAGCGCGAAAAAGCGATCGATTTCAGTAAACCTTATGCGCCATTCTTCTTAGGCGTATTCGGCACTGAAGCTGAGAAAGTATCGAAAGCTGAAGAACTTGATGGCAAAACAGTTGGTGTAACCCGTGGTGCAGTTGAAGATATGGAATTAAGCAAAATCATTCCTTCATCTACGACAATCAAGCGTTTCGAAGATAACAATACGACTTTATCCGCTTATCTTTCTGGTCAGATTGACTTGATTGCAACGGGTAACGTTGTTGTTGCTGAAATCGCCAACAGAATGCCGGATAAAAAACCATATCCTAAATTCATGCTGAAAAACTCTCCTTGCTATATTGGTATCTACAAGGGTGAAACCCGTTTGCAGCAGAAAGTGGACGATCTGATCACCGAAGCACGCGCTGACGGCTCATTAAATAAATTCTCCGAAACCTGGTTAAAAGCACCATTCCCGGCTGATTTATAATTGGACAAAGCATGAGTTACCAACTGGATTTTCAAGGGCTCGTCCCCTACCTACCCGAATTAGGGAAAGGTTTGCTGGTAACCCTGGAGCTAACCGCATATGCCACTTTTGGTGGCATATTGCTGGGGACTCTGGGTGCAGCCGCAAGAACCGCTCGATCAAAGCCTTACCGTGTCTTTTCCGGCATGTATATCGAAGCGATCCGGAATACACCATTTATTGTGCAGCTGTTTTTTATCTTTTTCGGGCTGCCCGCAATGGGCATCAAGTTAACAGCATGGCAGGCTGGTCTGATTGCGATGATCGTGAATCTGGGCGCATACAGTGCCGAGATCATTCGTGCCGGCATTGATGCAACACCGAA
>QKFI01000159.1 GCA_003251455.1 Tolumonas sp. | reverse complement strand
GAATCTCTGCCATCACAACAAACAATCACTTGTTTCGCGAAACTGGAGATGTCCGGCCCGAACATTGGGTGTAACCCCAAAACTGGACCATTGTGAACAGCTAACATATGTTCGAGCGGCTTTTGTTTAATACTTGTAATATCAACGAGTAAGCAATCTGCTGGTAACGTGGTTAGTTTATCGATAATGAAACATGCGCTGTCGATTGGTACAGCGACCATAACCATGCCTGCATTTTCCAGAATTGCGTCAGCACGATTCCAGTCATCTTTTTCCAGAATTTCGACCTGATAGCCAGACAGACGAAACATCTGTACGAATAATCGACCTAACTGCCCTGCACCACCAATCACAACTATTTTTCGTAGTGATGGATTAACACATTTGAAACCTGAATCATTTTCACTACTGTATGATTCACGCATAACTCGACGCAATACGTCTTCAATCATATCAGGTGAGATACCGGCTGCTGACGCTTCTGCACGACGACTAGCCAACATAGCAGCTTCACGATCCGGAGCATAAACAGGTAAACCATGGCGACTTTTAACTTCACCGACATCAGCAACCAATTTCAGGCGCTGAGCTAAAAGATCTACAAGTTGTTTATCTACGAGATCAATCTGATCACGTAAGGCGTTTAGCTCTTCATTCATCCATTTGCTTCCATTAAAAACTCCGGCATATCGCCGGAGTTTATCATGCTATGTCGATTGAGTTATAGCCGTGTTTTTAAAACAGATTTTAACTCTTCGTCACATCCAGCCAGCAGCGTATCGGTCGTTTCCCAGTCAATACAAGCATCAGTAATAGATATACCGTATTTCATATCAGACTTAGGTTGTTCGCTTGATTGGCTGCCTTCACCGATATTGGACTCTAACATGATACCAATGATGGACTTATTGCCATCTTTGATCTGTTTAATCACGTTTTCAGCAACCAGCGGTTGCAGGCGATGATTTTTATTTGAGTTACCATGACTGCAATCAACAACGATATTTGCTGGTAAACCTGCTTTTGCCAATTCCTGTTCAGCTAGTACAACATGAACTGAATCATAGTTTGGCTGTTTACCGCCACGAAGAATCACATGGCCATCCGGATTACCCTGAGTCTGCAATAATGCAACCTGACCTTGTTGGTTGATACCCATGAATGTATGAGGTGACAACGCAGCTTTTAACGCATTGATTGCGGTGTCCAGGTTTCCGTCAGTGCCGTTTTTGAAACCAACAGGCATCGATAAACCAGAAGCCATTTCACGGTGTGTCTGAGATTCAGTCGTACGTGCACCGATTGCTGACCAGCTGAAAAGATCTGCCAGATATTGTGGGCTGATTGGATCTAATGCTTCGGTCGCCAAAGGCAAACGTAACTCACCTAACCAAGAGAGTAATTCACGTGCTTTTTGCAGACCAGTTTCAATATCGAAAGTGCCATCAATATTCGGGTCGTTAATAAATCCTTTCCAACCCACTGTGGTACGTGGCTTTTCAAAGTAAACGCGCATAACGATATAGAGCGTATCAGAATATTTGTCGTGGAGTGCTTTTAATCGGGTTGCATAATCTTTGGCTGCATCCATGTCATGAATTGAACATGGACCACAAATCACCAATAAACGAGGATCACGATGATGAACGATGTTTGCAATTTGTTGACGAGCGTCGGCGATGAAAGCAAGCGTTTCTTCAGAAACTGGGATCTTAGCCTTTAATTCGTCAGGAGTGAGAAGGACTTGTTCTGATTGAATATGAACATTATTTAATGAATCTTTCTGCATGATGGCACCACAACTGTAAACTTTAATTTACACCAACACTGCATCCTGAATTTTAATCTACTATTGACATAATTCCGATTTAGCATTAGCTCCGTTGACAAAATACCAATATTCCATCTTTTTGCAAGCATTAAAAAAGGCAGCGTATTGCTGCCTTTCAGTTTACTGTGGTTATCTGCGTTATTCTCGTTCTTTGACGTAGGCCATTCCCAACGCTTTTGGCGCCACCGCTTTACCAATGAAGCCTGCGAGCAGAAAGACCGTGAGCAAATAAGGCATGGCTTCGATGAGTTGCACGGGGATCGCATGACCAGCAATCTGAAGGCCTTGTAGACGTACCGCCAACGCATCAAGAAAACCAAAGAGAAGACAGGCTGACATTGCTTGCCAAGGCTTCCATTTTCCGAATACCAATGCCGCTAATGCCATATAGCCCTTACCAGCGCTCATATTTGGAATAAATTGTGCGGTCTGAGCAAGAGATAGATATGCACCGCCCAAACCACCTAAAATACCACAAATGATCAGCGCACTATATCGAAGCCGAATCACAGAAATACCTGCGGTATCAACCGCTGCAGGCGCTTCCCCTACGGCTCTCAGACGCAGTCCAAATCGGGTCCGATATAATACCCACCACGCCAGTGGCACCATGATGAAGGCAATATATTCAAGAACGGTGTGTCCACTCAAGAGTTCTGAGTATAAATCTCCAATGACAGGAATATGTAGCCAATCTTGTTCAAACGGAAAATGAATTGGCGCAAATCGAGCATCACCATCTAAAGCCGGCGTTTGTCCACCCTGTTGGAACCAGTACCGTCCGAGCGTCACTGTCAGACCGGCTGCAAGTATATTCACAGCCATACCACTGACCACCTGATCCCCGCGATGAGCCCGCGATGAGTAATCGTCGCAAAACCATGAAGCATTGATGTTGCAATAGAGAACAGAACGGCCACCAACACACCGATCCAGGCAGATCCGGTCACAGATGCTGTAGCGGCACCAGCGAAAGCACCAACCAGTAAATTACCTTCAAGACCTATGTTGACAACACCAGACCGCTCAGAAAATAAACCGGCCAGTGATGCGAAGATAAGAGGGGTTGCGACCCGAATCGTTGAGTCCAGCATTAAAATCAGCGTATCAAACATTATGCGGCCTCCTTCTTATTGCTAAGACGCAAATATAGCGACTCGATATGAGGTTTATTAAACATATGTTCTAATGCGCCAGAAAACAGAATAACAAGACCTTGCAACACGACGACGATGTTACGGTCTACACCGTATTCAAAACTAAGCTCTGCGCCTCCTTGATATAAGAAACCAAAGAGTAAACTCGCCAGAATCACCCCTACCGGATGGTTACGCCCCATCAAGGCAACTGCGATTCCCGTAAACCCGAAACCTTCAACAAAGTTCAGTTTGATCTGGTGTAATTCCCCCTGAATTACATTGAGCGCAAAGAATCCTGCAAGCATGCCAGATAATGCCATCGCCATGATGGTGACTTTGCTATAGGAAATACCCGCATACCCAGCAGCATGTACGTTGCTACCCACTGAACGAATTTGATAACCCCAGCGTGTATGCCATAGGAAAAACCAGACAAACACTGCACAGATTAATGCCCAGAGTAAACTCATGTTTACAGGGCTTTCCGAAAGTTGCAGACCAAAACTGCCGAGAAACTCATGTACTTTCGGCAACCAGCTTGATTCTGAAAAAATTGCACTTTCAGGAGCCATGGTTGTAGCCGGTTTTAAAACATCGACAAGTAGATAGGCCATTAATGACGATGCGATAAAATTAAACATAATAGTTGTGATAACGATATGGCTACCACGTTTTGCCTGAAGATATGCGGGAATAAATGCCCAAGCAGCACCGAATAATCCACCAGCGATAATTGCTAAAGGGAATAAAAGGAGAAACGGAATTTTATCACCCAGAAGCAGGCATACCAGACCGACACCTAAGCCACCGACATAGGCCTGACCTTCCCCGCCGATATTAAATAAGCCTGCATGGTAAGCGACCGCAACAGCCAAGCCAGTAAAAATAAAACCTGTTGCATAATACAAGGTAAAGCCAATACCTTCAGCGTACCCGAATGCCCCTTCCCACATGATCTTTACTGCATCAAGCGGGTTAATATCGATGTAGTAAAACAAGGCCGCAGATATCGCAAAGGCCATCACCAAATTGATAAGTGGGATCAAACCGATATTGATCCATAAAGGGATTCTCTGCTGACTCATAATGCGCCCCCAGACTTCTGTTGTAACTCTGTTGGCGTACAGTTTGCCATCATCAAGCCTAAGGTTTTCTCATCAGCAATTTCTGCTGATATTTCCCCGACAATTGCACCATCAAACATAACTAAAATACGATCAGCCAATGATAGAATTTCGTCTAGCTCTACAGATACGAGTAATACACCTTTCTCCGCATCTCGCATTGCAACGACTTGTTTATGAATAAATTCGATTGCACCGATATCCACACCACGAGTTGGCTGTCCAATTAAAAGCACATCTGGATTTTTCTCAACTTCGCGGGCAATCACTAATTTTTGTTGGTTACCACCGGAAAAATTGGCAGTTTTCAGATCTGGATTTGCAGGGCGTACATCCCATTTGGCCATTTTGTCCTTACAGTCAGCGAGAATCGCCTTTTTATTCTGTAACAGCCCCTGGTTATACATAGGATGGTTGTGATATCCAAGAATGAAGGCTTCCTGTGCGGAAAACTTGTTAATAAGCCCCATCTTGTGGCGATCTTCCGGCACATGTGCCAGACCATATTCCCGCATCTGACCAGCATCAGCTGGAAAATCAGCAGAAACAGTATGTGAACC
>QKFI01000205.1 GCA_003251455.1 Tolumonas sp. | reverse complement strand
TGTGGTGATCATCGCTGCTGATATTGAACTGGATCTGTCCCGATTTGTCGGTAAGAAAGTGTATAAAACCAGCACCGGTGCAGCGCTGAAAAAGACCGCACAAGTCATGGACGATGCACTGCAAAATGCTGAGTTATATCAGAATAAAAACAACACACACACCAAACCAAGCGGTAAATCAGAATTACCGGGGGTCTATAAACATCTGATGACAGGCGTATCACACATGCTGCCACTCGTGGTTGCCGGTGGTTTGTGTATTGCGCTGTCATTTGTGTTCGGCATTAAAGCCTTTGA
Source organism: Tolumonas sp. (assembly GCA_003251455.1). Lineage (GTDB taxonomy): Bacteria > Pseudomonadota > Gammaproteobacteria > Enterobacterales > Aeromonadaceae > Tolumonas. Next base: position 2,542 of record QKFI01000205.1, on the reverse strand, counting down.
ACAACCCGGCACATTGGCGGCTGCACTGATGCAAATCGGCGGTGGAGCCGGTGCATTTGGGCTCATGGTGCCGGTATTAGCCGGGTTTATTGCTTACTCGATTGCTGATCGCCCGGGTCTTGCGCCAGGCCTGATTGGCGGGATGTTGGCAACCTCTGCTGGCGCGGGTTTTCTGGGTGGGATCGTCGCTGGTTTCCTCGCGGGTTACAGCGCGAAATTTGTCAGTGAAAAAGTTCAACTGCCGCAAACCATGGAAGCATTGAAACCAATCCTGATCATCCCACTGCTCTCCAGCCTGATGACAGGGCTGATCATGATTTATGTGGTGAGTGGTCCGGTCGCCAGCATCATGGCATCGCTGACAACATTCCTATCCGGTATGACTTCAGCGAACGCAGTGATGCTCGGCATCATTCTGGGTGCCATGCAATGCTTTGACTTAGGTGGCCCAGTCAACAAAGCTGCTTATACGTTCGGCGTTGGTCTGCTCGCGTCTCACTCTTATCTGCCAATGGCAGCAATCATGGCTGCCGGTATGGTGCCAGCATTAGGCATGGGTGTAGCGACTTGGTTAGCAAAACACAAATTTACCGACGCAGAACGTGAAGCGGGTAATGCGTCTTTCATTCTGGGCCTGTGCTTTATTTCTGAAGGTGCAATTCCGTTCGCGGCGCGTGATCCGATGCGAGTGATTCCATCAACCATGGCCGGTGGTGCTTTAGCGGGTGCATTATCTATGCTGTTTGGTTGCACCTTAATGGCACCACATGGCGGTTTGTTTGTACTGGCTATTCCAAACGCGGTAAGCCATGTTCTGCTCTATCTCGTTGCGATCGCAGCAGGAACACTGGTGACTGGCAGTATGTATGCCGTCATGAAACCAGTCATGATTCCAAGCGAAGCTTAATCGTCCTCTTGGGTTGTACTTTTCCCCTGAGATACGTCAGGGGTTTTTTCTGTCTACGTGAGTCATAAGATGGATGGGGCGGATAATTGCACTTTCAACCAATCCGCAAACGCCCTCACCCGAGGGCGTTGTACGTACTCTTTCGGATAGAACAATTCGTAATGTCGTTCAGCAGAAACAAGCTGCATACAGGGGCTGACCAGTTCCCCTGATTCCAATAACGCTTTGACCAACTGGTAGCGCCCCATCAAAACACCCATGCTGTTTTTAGCCGCATCCAGCGCCAGCATATAAGTATTGAATCCGTAGTACCGACCTTCTGTCGGTAGCTCAATCTGACTACCTTCACACCAGATCCGCCATTCAGAAAAAAGGTTTTGCACATCCGTCGATTCCGATGCATGAATGAAACAGGCATCTTTCATGTTTTCTGGCATTTCCAGTAACTTGAGCTGTTCTGCGTATGCAGGTGAACACACCGGAATCAACTGTTCCTCGAACAACAATTCTTTATATAAATCCGGGTAATGGGTTGCACCGTAATAAATCGCCAGATCGATATGCTCTTCATTAAAGTCAACTGTTCCCGCTCGTACACGCAACATGAGATTCAAGCTGGGCCAACGTTGCTGAAAATCAGGCAAGCGCGGCATCAACCATTGTTGCCCAAAAATCGGTGCCACACCGAGCATCAAGGTACCACGCAGATCGTTATCCCGAATGTCATCAATTTCATCATCAATCCGCCGCAACGATTTCGTCAGCGTCATCAACAAACGACTACCGTCTTCCGTTAACACCAGTTGGCGTGTTTTACGGATAAACAGTCGGAATCCAAGCTGCTGCTCTAACTGCTGGATGCGATGACTGATCGCACTGGGCGTTAGAAACAACTCGTCCGCAGCCGACTTGAAACTAAGGTGTCTTGCTGCAACTTCAAAGGTGCTGAGAAGCGTGAGTTTATTTTGAAAATTCATATCAGACCGATAACTCATAGATGAATTAAATTCACTTATAGCATCATCACTTTCGTTTGTAGAGCCATATTCACCATGTTTAAATCGCCCCAATTTCAGCTATCGCTGGTTTTCCACATTGAAGTATAAAGAAGGAAATCATTCTCATGGCTTATAAATTACCAGACAATTTCTTATGGGGCGGCGCGGTTGCAGCGCATCAGGTCGAAGGCGCCTACAACGTCGATGGCAAAGGCTTAAGCATTTGTGATGTCTTATCTGGCGGTTCAGTGAATCAGGATCGCGTGATCACCAACGGCATTCAGGAAGGTGTTTATTACCCAAACCATGAAGCGACCGATTTCTACCATCACTACAAAGGCGATATCGCTCTGTTCGCTGAAATGGGATTTAAATGCTTCCGCACCTCGATTGCCTGGACACGTATTTTCCCGAATGGTGATGAAGCCGAACCGAACGAAGCGGGTCTGAAATTCTACGACGATCTGTTCGACGAATTGCTGAAATACAATATCGAACCGGTTATCACCCTCTCCCACTTCGAAATGCCTTACCATCTGGTCAAAGAATATGGCGGCTGGGCAAACCGCAAAGTGATCGATTACTTCGTGCGTTTTTCTGAAGTCGTCATGCAACGTTATCAGCACAAAGTGAAATA
>QKFI01000073.1 GCA_003251455.1 Tolumonas sp. | reverse complement strand
AAAGGAAGACTCGCTTTCAGCATCTCATCCTTTCATTGAATCCAATCCCATGCCGATTGCATGACATAATTTGCTAAGCTCGGTAGGAGGCATGATAAATGGTGGCATGATGTAAATCAGTTTGCCGAATGGTCTGATCCACACGCCTTCATTTACAAAAATGGATTGTAGTTCAGCCATGTTCACGGGTTGTTTGGTTTCAACAACCCCAATGGCTCCTAACACCCGAACATCAGCAACCGCTGGGTGTGTCCGATAAGGCGTGAGCTCTTTTATCAATTGACTTTCTATTTGTGCAACATGTTGTTGCCAGTCTGATTGCATTAATAAATCGATAGACGCATTTGCTATGGCACAGGCGAGAGGGTTACCCATAAATGTTGGGCCATGCATCAGCACACCAGCACTGCCGTTACAAATGGTATAAGCAACTTGTTGTGTCGTCAGTGTGGCTGACAATGTCATGTAGCCGCCTGTTAACGCTTTTCCGAGACAGATAATATCCGGCGTAATGCAGGCCCATTCACAAGCAAAAAGTTTCCCGGTTCGACCAAAGCCAGTCGCGATCTCATCAGCGATCAATAACACATCATATTCATCGCATAAGCTACGAACACCTTTCAGATAGTCAGGATGATACATTCGCATACCGCCGGCTCCCTGGACAATTGGTTCCAGGATTACAGCTGCAATTTCATGATGATTTTCTTTGATGAGTGCTGAAAAATTATCAAGATATTGTGGGTTCCATGCATCGTTAAATCGACAAGTCGGCGCATCAGCAAATAAGTGCTTAGGCAAAAAACCAGTATAAAGCTCATGCATTCCACCATTGGGATCACAGACACTCATCGCACCGAAGGTGTCACCATGGTAGCCCTTGCGAATCGTTAGAAAGCGGGTCTTAGGCGTTCCTTTGCTATGCCAGTATTGGATTGCCATCTTCATGGCCACTTCGACGGCGACTGAGCCGGAGTCTGCGAGAAAGACCCGATCCAAACCTTCAGGTGTCATTGCTACCAGCTTCTTGCTCAATTCAATTGCGGGTTCATGGGTAATGCCACCAAACATTACATGCGCCATTTTTTTCAGTTGAGTTTCAGCAGCTTCATTGAGTTCTGGAACGTTATAACCATGCACACATGCCCACCATGATGACATGCCATCAATCAGTTTTCTTCCATCCGCCAATTCAAGATGGACGCCTTCAGCTCTTGCAATGGAATAAGTCGGTAACGGATGCGTTAACGAAGTGTAGGGATGCCAGATGTGTTCACGATCAAATTCTAAACTGTTCATTTATTAATCAGATGTAAATTTTAAATTTGTTTAATGATTGACAGTCTAACGAGTCGCTTTAGACTAGCCAAATAATTTCATCTACAGAGAACCTATTTTCATGTCTGCTGCCGTTCGTCAAAACTGGACAGTTGCTGAGGTTGAAGCACTGTTTGCAAAACCCTTTAATGATTTGTTATTTGAAGCGCAAACCGTACATCGCCAGAATTTTGATCCGAACGCAGTTCAGGTCAGCACATTGCTTTCCATTAAAACGGGGGCATGTCCTGAAGACTGCAAATACTGCCCTCAAAGTGCGCGTTATAACACTGGGTTGGAAAAAGAGGCGCTGTTAGAAGTCGAAAAAGTAATCGAGCGTGCGAAAGAAGCGAAAGCGACCGGCTCAACTCGTTTCTGCATGGGGGCTGCATGGCGTAATCCACGCGATCGTGATATGCCACTGATTACGCGCATGATCCAGGAAGTGAAAGGTTTGGGTATGGAAACCTGCATGACCTTAGGTATGCTGACAGAAGATCAGGCTAAACAACTGGCTGATGCAGGATTGGATTATTACAACCATAACCTGGATACATCACCAGAATTTTATAATGCCATCATCACCACTCGAACCTACCAAGATAGACTAGACACGCTGAATCATGTTCGTTCTGCTGGAATGAAAGTGTGTTCTGGTGGCATTGTTGGCATGGGCGAACAGGTTGGAGATCGTGCGGGTTTACTGGTTCAGTTAGCCAATTTGCCGACGCAGCCTGAAAGTGTTCCGATCAATATGCTGGTCAAAGTCAAAGGGACGCCGCTTGAAACGCAAGATGATTTAGACCCGTTTGATTTTATCCGCACCATCGCAGTGGCCCGTATTCTGATGCCAAAATCACATGTTCGGTTATCTGCTGGCCGTGAAAAAATGAATGATCAGATGCAAGCTTTGTGTTTTATGGCTGGCGCAAACTCGATTTTCTACGGCTGTAAACTGCTCACCACACCAAATGCCGATGCCAATGAAGACATGCAATTATTCTCGCGTTTGGGTTTGCGTTCTGAATCTCGCGTTCAGAAGCCTGATATGGTTGAAGAGCATGCGTTGATGGAAGCATTGGCTGATCAGGCCGAAGAATCTCTGTTTTACGATGCAACCAAACCGCGGAAATCAATCAATGCCGTTTGATTTAACAACGGCAATGCAGGAGCGGGCTGAGCAAGGTCTGCTTCGCAAACGCCAGGTTTTACAATCTGCCCAAGCTCGTTTTATCCAGATTGATGGTCGTAACTATCTGAATTTTTCCAGTAATGATTATCTTGGTTTGGCTTCTGATCCTCAAGTGACCGAATTTTGGCAATCAGCGTTGTTAACATGGGGAGCAGGATCTGGGGCTTCGCCTTTAGTGACTGGTTACAGTAAGGCTCATGAACAACTCGAGACGTCAATTGCTGAATGGTTGGGGGTTGAAGCTGTACTTTTGTTTTCGACCGGATTTGCAGCGAATCAGGCAATCATTAAAGCTTTACTGGAAAAAAAACACATTCAGTGGCATGACCGACTGAATCATGCCTCGTTACAAGAAGCCGGTGCGCAATCTCCTGCGAGAATGCGTCGGTTTCACCATAATGATATGGATCATTTAGCATCCCAACTTGAACCTGAAACTGGATTAATCATCAGTGAAGGTGTTTTTAGTATGGATGGTGATCAGGCGCCGTGTGCGCAATTAGCCGCATTAGCAAAATTATCTGGAAATTGGCTCATGCTGGATGATGCACACGGGATAGGCGTGTTAGGAGAAGAAGGGCAGGGAACATTATCACATCAAGGTGTTTCAGCTTCAGATGTGCATATCCGAATGGCAACTTTTGGAAAAGCGCTCGGGATGGCTGGAGCCTTTGTGGCTGGCAGTCGGTCGCTTATCGATTATCTGATTAATTTCTCTCGTGACTATGTCTATAGCACGCATATGCCTCCTGCACAGGCGGCTGCAATTGCTGATGTTATCCAATTAGTTCGTAAAGCGGATGATAAACGAGAACATTTGCAGTCCTTAATTCGTTTATTCCGACAACGTATGCATGGAATAGGGCTTAACCTCGGTGAATCTGAAACTGCAATACAACCACTTATTATTGGTGATGCCAATCAGGCTTTGAGTCTTGCAAACCAATTAAGAGCGCAAGGCTTATGGGTTACTGCAATTCGTCCGCCAACTGTTCCGAAAGGAACTGCCAGACTCAGGATCACACTGACCGCTGCACATCAGCAAGAAGATATTGACCAATTATGTAACGCACTTGAAAAAGGGTTATGTAATGGGTGATCTGGTAGATAAAGCCGCACTAGCTGCCCGTTTCGGTAAAGCTGCAGAGTCTTATGATCAGTTTGCGCTTTTACAAAAAGATGTCGGACGTCAATTACTCCAATTAATTCCAGAACAAAATTACAGTCAGGGACTCGATCTGGGATGTGGTTCCGGTTTTTTTCTCCCAGACCTGAGAAAATTATGTGGTCACCTGACGGCAGTCGATATCTCGATGGGGATGCTGGCAAAAGCGAAATCATATGCATTAGCTGATTTGCACATTTGTGGTGATGCTGAAACATTGCCATTTATGGATGGTAGCTTTGATCTGGTCTTTTCGAGTCTTGCTATTCAGTGGTGTAATGATCTGGCACAAGCTTTTGCAGAAATAAAAAGAGTATTAACCTCACAGGGTTACGGTCTGTTTGCTACGCTTACGAAAGGTAGCTTAGAAGAATTGAATCAAGCATGGGCTGGGGTTGATGATCAACAGCATGTGAACCAGTTTCTGACAAAAGAACAGATAAATCAGCATTTGGATACTGCGCAAGTATGCTGCATACAAAATCAGGTAGTGACTCATACACTCTTTTATTCAAATGTTGCTGATATCTTGCGAAGTCTGAAAGGTATCGGGGCAAGTCAGGTTAATGGAAAACGTAATCAAGGGTTATTGACCAGACAACAGTTGGTTACTTTGGAAAATGCATACGAGCAATACCGTCAGCCGAACGGATTGCTACCTATCACCTATCAAGTGTGCTACGGAGTAATATGCCGATGAGTAAAACGTATTTTGTTACGGGTACTGATACTGATATAGGCAAAACCACTTCAACGATTGCATTGTTACAGGCAGCAGCCAAAAAAGGCCTGAAAGCGATAGGCTACAAACCGATTGCAGCTGGCTGTGAAATGCTGGATGGCGGATTATGCAATCAGGATGTATTACTGTTGCAAAAAAATAGTGTCTTGGAACTACGCTACGATGATGTGGTTGGTTATGCTTTTGAACCTTTTTCATCGCCTCATATTGCAGCTGAAGAATCAGGTGTGACGATTCGGTTGGATGTACTTTCTGATGGTCTCGCGAAACTTCGTAAATCAACAGGCGCAGATATTATTTTTGTTGAAGGTGCTGGTGGTTGGCGGGTTCCGATTGGCCATGCTCACTTTTTATCGGATTGGGTTAAATATGAGAATCTACCTGTTATCATGGTGGTTGGCGCAAAACTGGGTTGTCTGAATCATGCGATATTAACGCAGGAAGCAATTCACCACGATATGCTTGAATTAGCTGCTTGGTGTGTGAATCGTATTGATCCGCATATGGACTATTATGAGCAAAACTTTGAGACACTAAAGAGCTTAATGACAGCGCCGTTTCTTGGTGAAATTCCTCATATTCACAAACCTTTTGAACATGATCTCAGCAGTTATCTAGACTTAGCTGCAATTCTCTAACCCTACTTTGTTTGTAATAACCGAGGATTTTGCTCCAAATTCTCGGTTATTCCGAATATATGTATTAGTATTTCTTACATTTCATTTACTTGAATTTCTTTTTTGCAACCCTATGATCAAGATGTACGTGATCCTCACGTTTGCTTGATTAAGGAGCTGAAATGAAACGCGTATTGCTGTTTCTTGCGACTAACCTTGCTGTAATGCTGGTCTTGTCGATTGTATTAAGTGTGTTAAGTAGTTTCTTCGGCATCAGCACCCGTGGTTCGGGCGGGCTTTTGTTGTTAGCAGCTGTGTTTGGTTTTGGTGGTTCGATCATTTCTCTATTCATGTCGAAATGGATGGCGAAAAGAGCTTACGGTATTGAAAGTATCGAACAGCCTCGTTCAGAAATGGAATACTGGCTGGTGAATACAGTTCAACGTCAAGCGCAACAAGTTGGCATTGGTATGCCAGAAGTGGGTATCTATGATGCGCCTGACATGAATGCATTTGCGACCGGTGCAAATCGTGATAATGCATTAGTCGCAGTGAGTTCCGGTTTGTTATACAACATGAGCCGTGATGAAGCAGAAGCTGTTCTTGCGCATGAAATCAGCCATGTCGCGAATGGTGATATGGTGACATTAACGTTGATCCAAGGTGTGGTGAATACCTTTGTCATTTATATATCACGCTTGCTTGCTGGTGTTGTTTCTAACTTCATGCGCTCCAGCGATGATGAAGAAAGTTCGTTTGGTGGTGGTTTAGCGTACTATGCTATTTCCATGGTTTTTGAAATGATCTTCGGTATTCTGGCTTCGATGATAGTCATGTGGTTCTCACGTCAACGTGAATTCCGTGCAGATGCTGGTTCTGCGAAGTTAGTTGGTAAAGAGAAAATGATCGCAGCATTAGAACGTTTAGCGAGAGGTCATGAATCTCAATTGGAAGGAACCATGATGGCTTTTGGTATCAATGGTAAATCATCGATGACTGAATTATTCATGAGCCATCCACCGATTGAAAAGCGTATTCAGGCATTACGAGATATGCGGTAATTGGTGTTTTTAACAAAACAAAAGTCGCCAATTGAGGCGACTTTTGTTTTTCTGTCAGCAAGACAATTTTAGACAGCTTTACTTATTTCTGTTGATGTTCAATATAAGCAACCAGATCTTCGATACTTAACACAGGTAACTTGTGTTTGTTCGCAAGTTCAACGATTTCAGGCAAACGAGCCATTGAGCCATCTTCATTTTGTACTTCACACAACACGCCGTATGGTTTGAGTCCGGCGAGACGCATCAGGTCGACCGTTGCTTCAGTGTGACCACGACGAGTTAAGACCCCACCATTACGCGCACGTAAAGGGAATATATGCCCTGGTTTATTCAAATCTGATGGTTTGGCATGATCAGCAACTGCTGTTTTGATGGTTGTAATGCGATCAGATGCGGAAACGCCTGTTGTCACACCATCAACTGCTTCAATCGTAACAGTAAAACCAGTTTGATAAGGGCTGGTGTTATTCTCAACCATCATTGGCAGTTCTAATTGTGCAATGCGATCTTCAGTCAGGCAGAGGCAGACGATACCTGAACATTCGCGAATCATCAGTGCCATTTGTGGAACAGTCATTTTTTCTGCAGAAAAAATCAGATCGCCTTCATTTTCACGATCTTCATCATCGACAACAAGAACACCCAGACCGTCACGCAATGCGGCTAATGCATTTTCAACACGTTCAAAAGGATTTCCGAAAGGGGTCAGTAAAGACTGATTCATGGTAAAGCTCCAAGTTAAAAAATTACCAGAATCAGGGCATAGAATAACGGAATTACTGCGAATACAGTAATTGGGGTATTCTCTTTCATCCGGACTATAACCGTCGGCTCCGGAATCACACCGGATCTGCTGTCATCTTTGTATGATTAAATACAATAGACCGCTCGCGGGCTTTTAAGTACAGAAACCATCCTGATACTTTTTACCGCCGGTGGGGACTTACACCCCGCCCTGAGAATATGCGTAAATCAGATTATGCCCTAAATTAAAAATTGCCAAGTGTTAATTGAGTCAATCGCGCAATTCGCTAACGGCTGGTTACTGTGTTAGGATAAATTACATATTGTTAACAACTTAGCCAATTAAAATAAATGGGTGTGTTCGGAGGCTCTGTTGCGTAAAAATATAATAAGAATATTTCTTTGTATGACGGGATTTATCTTTCTACTGTCCTCTCAAAGCAGTTTCGCAAAACCTATTACTTTCGATGTGACTGGGTTAAAAAATGAACTGCAGGATAATGTTAACTACTATTTATCATCATTGCCTGCAATTGATGAAGAACGCTATCCGTTTCAAGAACGAAAAGTTCGACAAACAGTGAGAAATGCCTTGCAGGCTGTAGGGTATTACTCACCAAAAATTCAGATACATGTTGATGAAAAACAATCCGATAAAATCATTATTCGTATTGATCCGGGTGAACCCGTTCATGTAAGAACCATATCCGTTGAATTATATGGTGATGCGGAGAATGATCCTGCATTTAATAAATTATTAGCGACACTTGATTTAAAAGTAAAAGATATTTTTCATCATGGGAAATATGAAAATATCAAAAGCAGAATAAAAACACTCGCTGCAACCAATGGTTATTTTGACGCAGTGATGAAAACATCAACGGTAAAGGTATATCCGAAAGAAAAAGTTGCTGATATTTATATCGACTTTGAAAGTGGTTATCGTTATAAATTTGGTCAAATATCTGTAACAGGTATTGATGATCAAAAAGTTATTCAACCATTAATTTCCTTTAAAAAAAATGAAGAATATAACACTCGTCGTCTTGCTGAGTTGAGCAAATCCCTATCACAGACTCGCTATTTTCAGGTTGTCGACGTGCATGCTGATATGAAATCGGTCAGCGATTATCACGTTCCGATTATCGTGGATTTGAAGAAGAAAAAACCGAATCAAATGGAGACCGGTTTGGGTTTTTCTACCGATGAAGGGCCTCGTGTTCAATGGAATTGGGAACGGCCTTGGGTAAATGATGCTGGGCACCGATTTACTTCTCAAATTAAAGTTGCCCAAAAAACACAAACAGCTGACTTTAACTATATTATTCCGAATAAAAATCCGATTGATGACTATTACAAAATTCAAACAACATTTGAAAATCAAAATCAATCAGATACGCAATATCAATTAGCTGAGACAGGCATTCATTACTGGACTCGATTAATCGGTGATTGGCAACGTGATTATTTCTTTAAAACTTCCTATGAAATGTATAATCAGGGGGAAGATACAGGTAACAGTTTATTATTTATGCCTGGTGCGTCGATTACGCGATTAAGAAGTCGCGGTGGCATCGATCCATATTGGGGAGATCAACAATCGATATCAGTCATGTTCTCTGATCCACTTTGGTTTTCTGACACCAGATTTGTCAAAGTATGGGGAAGAAGCAAATGGTTGCGAACCTATGCTGACAATCATCGTTTTATTTTCAGAGCGGAGCAGGGTGCTTTATTGTGGGGAAATCTGAGCGAGATCCCTGCTTCTCAACGTTTCTTTACCGGCGGTGACCAAACTGTCAGGGGCTTTGCATACAAATCTATCTCACCAGTGGATTCATCTGGTGAGTTATCTGGTGCTCTGAATACGACGTCGGGCAGCATTGAGTATAACTATCAGGTTGCACCGAAATGGCGGCTTGCTTTGTTTGTCGATGCAGGTACTGCAACGAATGATTATAAAGATCCATGGAAGGTTGGTACCGGCATCGGTGGGCGATGGTTGACGCCGGTTGGGCCGCTTCGCGTTGATCTGGCTTTCGGGGTTTCAGAACAATCCGTTCCTTTCCGTCTTCACTTTGCTTTAGGGCCTGAGCTATGACTCGGTTTCGTCGTGGTCTGGTGGTTTCTTCACTACTCATTACTGCGTTTATTTTCGCTGTCTGTCTTTTTTTTGTTTTTTCTGCATCCGGCAGTCAAATCATCTTTTCTCAGCTAGAACGCTGGGTGCCCGGATTAAAGGGAGAACTTGTTGCTGGTAATCTGGATAAGGGCTGGAAAATCAATGATTTTCAGTTTGAATCATCAATAATTTCCATCAGTGCAAAAGAATTAGATGCTTCCTGGCAATTAAACTCATTGTTCAATACTGAGTTTATTGTCGATTCATTCAAGGCAACTGGTTTGCACATCGAAACGCATCAATTGCAAGATCCCTCAACAGCTGATACGGAACAAGATACCGTTGTTTTAACGAAGTTTATTGAGACGCCATTACCTCTTTACCTCAACAATCTGATACTTGAAGATTTTGTTTATCAAGACAGCACTGTTGCTGTTTCAATCGCAGTGCTTAAAACGGCAGCCCAGTGGCAGAATTCTAAAATCACGATTGCCGCATCTAGTGCTGACAAAGTAGATGTGTTTTTGAAACCAGCAACACAACAGAAATCCAGTGATAAAACACAGAAGAACAAAGCCCCAGCTTCTCAACAAACAACGGCAGTGCTGCCGCCCGTATTTGTTCCGTTAGACATTCAACTAACGACGCTGAAGTTACAAGATGCCCGCTATCATCAGGAGGGATTTGATACCGGGAAGGTGAATATCGATCTTGGTGTTATGTTGGCTGGTGATTCATTGACGATTAATCAACTGTCGCTGTCTCAAAATAAACGGAAGACGGTCATTTCCGGCAAGCTTTCTTTTAAAGATAAATATCCGATAAATCTGTCGATGACAGTGAATAGCGAGCTAGTTGGTATAGCAACAGATATTCGGCAGGTTGATGCACATGTTCAAGGTGATCTGGGCCAACTCAACTTTGATCTGGCTTTAAAAGGAAAAGAACATCTTGGATTAAAAGGTTGGTTAAAACCATTAACGGATAATTTACCATTTTATCTTGCAGGAACATGGCAGTCCTTACCCCAGATTGATTCACTTCAGGAATTACAGGTTAGTCAGGGCAATCTGAAGGCGACAGGGGATTTATCAAAGTATCAATTGCAATTGAGTGCAGCAGGAAGCTGGGATGAATATCCGGAAATCAACCTGGTTTCTGAACTGGAAGGGAATTTAGAAAAACTCCGACTTAAAAAGTTGGATGTTACAGATAATCGTAAAAATGAATTGCTCCTAACCGGTGATTTAAGTTGGAAGAATAAGGTTCAATGGTCTGGAGAAAGCTCATTTCACATTGTTGATCTAAAAGATTGGACGCAAGAGCTCTCTGCTGAATTAAACGGAACAATGACGCAACATGTTCTTGTGGATGGTAAAAAATGGCAGTTAGCCTTGAATGACATCAAGACAACGGGTGTCATGAATCAACGACCATTTAAGGCCAGTGGTAGCGTTGAGGGCGATGAATCAGGGCGTTGGGTGTTTGATCGTATCGCACTCGTGAATGGCGAGAATACACTTTCTCTGAATGGTCGACTTGAACAGAACTGGTCACTAGCAGGTAAATTAAATATCACAGATTTTGCTTCAATCAACAAAGCATGGTCTGGAGGCTTAAATGGTGAAGTAACCCTCAATGGGCAGAAAAATTCACCGAAGCTTGCTTTGTCGTTATCTAGCCCACGCATGAGTGTTGCTGGTCTGAATCTGCGAGGGTTGAAAACGGAATCTCAAGTGACATTGAATGAACAGTAT
>QKFI01000333.1 GCA_003251455.1 Tolumonas sp. | reverse complement strand
GTATATTTTCCCTTGTGAAAACGGCTTACGTTGCGACACGACACGGTTAAATGTTGGATCAATTGAAGTAACGGGTCGTTTCCATTTTAACGTCGGGACTTACAGTATTCGTCAGCTGGAACAAACACGCTATGAATATCAACTCAAGCCAGAACGAGGGCTCTTTGTAAATATCGATGGCTTCCATATGGGGATCGGCGGGGACGACTCCTGGAGCCCAAGTGTGCATGCTGATGATTTGTTACTGCCCGGTGAATATCAATATCATTTCACACTGAAATATCATGGACAGTAAAAGCAAAAAGGCCGCAATAAGCGACCTTTTATTTTGTCTGAATCTCAGCGATTAATGGTTGTCCCAGATGCCTGGTTCAATTTTCGCTTTCAGTTCAGGGTATTCGTTGGCATTAAAGGTCGGCAATTTGCCGTCTTTACGCTGTTTGTTGTAATCCTTCGCCAATTTGATCGCACTGTTCGACAGCAACAGAATCGCCGCCAGGTTGGTGATGATCATAAATGCCATGGATACGTCAGCCAGTGTCCACACCAGCGGCAGATCAGCAACCGCACCGAACATTACCATGCCTAACACGCACAGGCGGAAGATTGCCAGACGGGCAGGGTGGTTGTGTTCCAGGAACACCAGGTTGTTTTCCGCATACGCATAGTTTGCGACGATGGAGGTAAATGCAAAGAAGAACACGGCGAAGGCAATGAAATACGTGCCAGAATTCCCGATATGTTCTGTTAATGCTGCTTGTGTCAGCTTGATACCTGTCAGGCCACTACCTGGTACATACTGGTTTGACAGTAAAACGATTGCAGCGGTACAAGTACAAATCACCAGTGTATCGATAAATACACCCATCATTTGCACGTAACCCTGTGAAGCCGGGTGTGGCGGATAAGGGCTTGCAGTTGCCGCTGTATTTGGTGCTGAACCCATCCCTGCTTCGTTCGAGAACAGACCGCGTTTGATCCCGTTCATCATGCCTTGGGCAATGGTATAACCCATCGCACCCGCACCAATTTGTGCTGTACCGAAAGCTGATTTGATGATCAGAGAGAATACATCCGGTAACTTCTCAACGTTCATTCCAACGACGACGAATGCGATTAACAGGTACACAATCGCCATGAAAGGAACAACCAGTTCAGAAAAACGGGCGATGCTACGCAGACCACCGAAAATCACGATGCCACTGATAACAACCAGGCTCACACCAGTCATCCATTTCGGAATCTCAAATGCGGTATTCATCGCATCACTGATGGAGTTTGCCTGTACGCCGTTGAAAGCCAGACCAAAAGAAGCGATCAGGAAGATGGAGAACAATACACCCATCCAGCGTTGACCTAAGCCTTTCTCCATATAGTAAGCCGGACCACCACGGTAGTTACCCTGATCGTCTTTGACTTTATACAGCTGAGCCAAGGTACTTTCGACAAATGCAGAGGCCATCCCGATCATGGCAATCAGCCACATCCAGAAAATCGCACCAGGGCCACCTAAGTAGATCGCAACAGCAACACCAGCCAGGTTGCCGGTACCTACACGGGCTGCCAGACCGGTACATAATGCCTGAAAGGACGAAATACCAGCTGCATCGCTTTTGGTACTACCCTTCATCACAGAGAACATGTGTCCGAAATGACGGAATTGAATGAGGCGTAAACGCAGGGTGAAATAAATCCCTACTGCCAGTAACACATAAACGAGTTGCCCCCACAGCAAATCACTTAGTGCGTTAATAAAGTTTTCCATATCTGGCTTCCTTGATTGAACTAATTTACGGTCACAAATGTGACACTTTTATACTCATATGAATTCTTATGCATTCAGGGTGGTGAATTATATATATATAATCAAAAAGCGGTAGTAAATAATGCTGAGTTTGTAGAAAAATTCAGCATCATAGATTGATTAACAACCGCATGTAGCAATCGGAACAATTTGAAGGCAGAAAAAAGGCTTCTATTGAGAAGCCTTTTAAAATCGAGTTTATCCTGAAATATTAGTCTTCGTGCAGCGTCAATGGTGTGATGGTTTCATCAAATTCTGGCAATGGTTGGTGATTTTTACCCAGGAACGTATAAATCACCGGTAAAACAAACAGAGTGAAAAATGTACCGATCAACAGACCGGCAATAATCACAATCCCGATGCTGAACCGACTCAATGCACCTGCCCCCGTCGCCCCTAATAACGGGAACAAACCGGTGACCATTGCTGCGGTGGTCATCAGAATTGGTCGTAGACGGATGCGGGCAGCTTTTTTTACCGCCTCAATTTTTGATAACTGATGGTAAAGCTGTTGTTCTCGGGCGACTTCACAAATCAGGATCCCGTGTTTACTGATTAACCCAACCAATGTGATTAACCCAACCTGCGTGTAGATATTCATGGTGGACGCGCCCCAAGCCAGCGCAACCAGTGCGCCACTGATCGCCAGCGGGACAGACACCATGATAACCAGTGGATCGCGCCAGCTTTCAAACTGGGCGGCCAATACCAGAAAGATGACGCACAGCGCTAACAGGAAGGTATACATCAGGGCATTTCCTTCCTGAACGTATTGTCTGGCTTCCCCCATATAGTCATGCTGATAACCTGCAGGGAGATCTGCGATGACGTTTTCTTCCAGCCATTTAACCGCATCACCCATTGGCATTCTCGGCACGATCCCGATCGTGGCTGAATTCAGCTGATTAAAGTGAGGGAGCGATCTGATTTCACTTTTCAGGGTGATTTTCACAAGGCTGCCTAAAGGGATCGATTCGCCACTCGCGGTTTTCACGTAGTAATGAGCAACCGCCTCCGGATTTAACCGGTACTGACGTTCAACCTGTGGA
>QKFI01000227.1 GCA_003251455.1 Tolumonas sp. | reverse complement strand
ATGCTGCAGGAAGGTTTTGAACGCGATAAGCAACTCGGACACACGGCGATTGGTCCTCATCGGGCTGATTTACGATTGAGAGCTGAAGGGGTTCCTGTACAGGATCTGTTATCCCGAGGCCAACTCAAGTTGTTGGTCTGTGCACTGAGGTTGGCACAGGGTCTTTATCTAAAGCTGACGATGCAGAAAAGTTGTCTGTTTTTGATTGATGATTTTGCCTCTGAATTAGACGAAGAAAAGCGTTATGTACTCGCGAAGCGTCTGCAAGAGTGTGAGTCACAGGTGTTTATTACAGCCATCGATCAGAAACCGCTGGAAAGTATAATGCAAGAATTTGACTGCCAATTGTTTCACGTGAAACAAGGCAGTATCACCGAACATTCGATAATGTGAGAGTAAACATGAGCGAGAATACTTACGACTCCTCGAGTATTAAGGTACTGAAAGGTTTAGATGCAGTACGTAAACGGCCGGGGATGTACATTGGTGACACGGATGATGGTACAGGTCTGCACCACATGGTATTCGAGGTGATGGACAACTCCATCGACGAAGCCTTGGCTGGCTACTGTACGGATATCCTTGCCTGCATCCATGAAGATGGTTCGGTATCAGTCCGCGATAATGGTCGTGGTATTCCAGTTGATATGCATAAAGAAGAAGGCCGTTCTGCTGCAGAGGTCATCATGACCGTACTGCATGCGGGCGGTAAGTTCGATGATAACTCCTACAAAGTTTCCGGTGGTTTGCACGGTGTAGGGGTTTCTGTTGTAAACGCGTTATCCGATAAATTATTACTGACTATCAATCGTAACGGCAAAGTTCACCAACAAACTTACTTCCTCGGTGAACCAGATGCCCCGCTAGCAGTCATTGGTGATTGTGATGGTTCGACAGGTACAGAAATTCGATTCTGGCCAAGCCCATCTATTTTTTCTGATATCACTTTCCGTTATGAAATATTGGCGCGTCGTTTCCGCGAATTATCATTCCTGAACTCAGGTGTTTCGATCCGTTTGAAAGATGAGCGTGATGGACGAGAAGACCATTTCCACTATGAAGGTGGGATCCGTGCTTTCGTTGAATACCTGAACCAGAACAAAACACCAATTCATCAGAAAGCGTTCTACTTTACCAGCGAACGTGACGATGGCATTTCTGTCGAAGTTGCAATGCAGTGGAACGATGGTTATCAGGAAAACGTTTATTGTTTTACCAACAACATTCCTCAACGGGATGGTGGTACGCATTTAGCAGGCTTCAGAGCGGCATTAACCCGCACACTCAATAATTACATGGATAAAGAAGGCTACAGTAAGAAAGCCAAAATCTCTGCATCCGGTGATGATTCGCGTGAGGGTTTGACTGCGGTTATTTCCGTAAAAGTACCTGATCCTAAGTTTTCTTCGCAGACCAAAGATAAATTGGTTTCTTCTGAAGTAAAAACTGCCGTTGAGCAGGCGATGGGTGAAAAACTGGATGAGTATCTACTGGAAAACCCAGGCGAAGCGAAGACAGTTGTAACCAAGATCATTGATGCAGCACGTGCACGTGAAGCTGCGCGTAAAGCGCGTGAAATGACACGTCGTAAAGGTGCGCTGGATATCGCTGGCCTACCCGGTAAATTGGCTGACTGTCAGGAGCGTGACCCTGCATTATCTGAACTCTACATCGTGGAGGGTGATTCTGCGGGTGGTTCAGCGAAACAGGGCCGTAACCGTAAATATCAGGCGATTTTGCCATTGAAAGGTAAAATCCTGAACGTTGAAAAAGCTCGTTTTGATAAGATGCTTTCTTCACAGGAAGTCGGTACCTTAATCACTGCATTGGGCTGTGGTATCGGTCGGGATGAATATAATCCGGATAAAATGCGTTATCACAATGTCATTATCATGACGGATGCTGACGTCGATGGTGCGCATATTCGTACGCTCTTATTGACCTTTTTCTACCGTCAAATGCCGGAGATTATTGAGCGTGGTTATGTCTATATCGCACAACCGCCACTCTATAAAGTGAAAAAAGGAAAGCAAGAGCAATACATCAAAGATGAAGATGCATTGCTTGAGTACCAGACAACGATGGCATTAGATGGCGCTGAACTCTTTGTCAATGAGTCTGCACCTGCGATCTCTGGCCTGCAATTAGAAAAACTGGTTGTGGAATATCGTTCTGTTCAGAACCTGATCAAACGGTTGTCACGTCGTTTACCAGAGGCTGTGCTCCAGCAGCTGCTGGCGTTACCAGTATTGGACGATGCGGTGTTATCTGATGAAGATAACGCAAAGGCATGGGTTGCACAGTTGCAAACTAATCTGGATGAGTTGGGCAACACTGGTTCCCATTACACGCTATCAGTGCATCGTCATCCTGAGCATCTTGCCTTTTTACCACAAATCTTGGTCCGTCAGCATGGGGTCGAAAAGCATTACCAATTAGGTTTTGAGTTCCTGCATTCACCTGAATATCAACAAATTGTTTCTATCGGCCAGCAAATCACGAATCTGATCGAACCAAGTGGTTATCTGAAACGTGGTGATAAAATTCGTCCGGTGGCGAATTTTGAAGAGGCATTAGCAATTCTGTTAGATGAAGGTAAACGTGGCCTCTATATCCAGCGTTACAAAGGGTTAGGGGAGATGAACCCAGATCAACTATGGGAAACGACGATGGATCCAACGACTCGCCGTATGCTGCGTGTTACCATCGAAGATGCAATTGCTGCTGATCAGTTGTTTGCAACCTTGATGGGGGATAATGTCGAACCGCGTCGAGAATTTATTGAAAGCAATGCATTGAAAGTTGCAAACTTGGACGTTTAATTTGTATTGAAATAGATATTAGAAAAAAGCCTGATGATTT
>QKFI01000256.1 GCA_003251455.1 Tolumonas sp. | reverse complement strand
CGACTATAGGTCAAACGGTTTGTTTAAACAGTTTGAGTTGCTGGTCGCCCGTTACGATGCCTTAAATCAACGTAAGATGTCTCGGGCGCTGGAGGCAATGAATAAAGCTGGCCGGCGTATGCTTTCTTATTTGCCGGTGATGCTACATTATCATTATCCGCTCCTTCCGGGCTATGTCTCCGGCGAGGTACCCTGTGGCATCGCAAATTTCAGCCCGGATATCGCGCAACGAAAATATCTGTTTTTACAATGTGGCCATACTTCTGAACCGCCGGTGCATGAAACGACGATTTCGGCCGTTTACACCATGGGCAGTACCTCCTCAATTGGTCAGAGCGAAGCATCCGATCTGGATATCTGGATCTGCCACAAACCTGATCTTTCATCTGAGCGTCTGGCATTACTGGAAGAAAAATGCCGACTTATCTCTCGTCTTGCGGAACAGCAAGGTGTTGAGATGAACTTTTTCCTGATCCCGGAAAACAAATTTCAGGTAGGAAATCAGGCGGAGCTGGGACTGGATAACTGTGGCAGCGCACAACATTTACTGTTGCTGGATGAGTTTTACCGCAGTGCGACCCGCGTTGCCGGGAAACGATTGCTGTGGCCAATGCTGCCGGTTCAGCGAGAAGATGAATATGATGCTTTAGTCAGTGCGCTTATCAGTACCGGGATGATTTCGGAAGATGACTGGCTTGATTTGGGCGGCGTTGCACGCATTCCTGCTGAGGAGTATTTCGGTTCTGCACTCTGGCTCTTGTATAAAGGACTGGACTCTCCATACAAAGCAGTTCTGAAAATTCTGGTGATGGAAGCTTATTCTTCGGAGTTTCCACACACCGAACTGTTGTCGGTACAGTCGAAAAAACTCTTCCAGCTGCAATCAAAAGAGTTTGATATACGGCTTGACCCTTATTATCTGATGCTGGAGAAAGTCACCAATTATCTGACAAGTCTCGGTGACATGGACCGACTGGATCTGGCGCGCCGGTGTTTTTACCTCAAAGTCTGCGATCCACTCAGCCGTAATGAGCCTCCACAGCATGGCGTCTGGCGTCGTGAGTTACTGGTCAAGTTAGTGCGAGAGTGGGGCTGGAAACAAGATGTCCTGACGGCGCTGGATAACCGCGAATCCTGGAAAGTTGAGCAAGTTAAAGAAGCTTATGATGAGTTGCTGAGCGCACTGATGCAAAGCTACAGCAAGCTGATCCAGTTCGCGCGACGCAATAACATCAGTGAATCTATCAACCCGGAAGATATTGGTATTTTATCCCGCAAACTCTACACCGCGTTTGAGGCATTGCCGGGTAAAGTTCAGCGTATTAACTTAAAAATCGCACCCGATCTCAGTGAAAATCACATCAGTCTGATTCAGGTTCCGCCTGGACGTATCAATCGTCAGGGCTGGTATCTTTACAAATCATCGCTAAAACCGAAGGACATCATCGGGCAGGCGCCGCTGGAATATAATGGCTATCTGTCGAAGCTGGTGGCTTGGGCCTATTTCAATGGTCTGATGGTTGGGAAAACGGGTGTTGATGTCCGCCCGATGGGTTCGGATATTACGATAGAGACCCTGCATCATTTTTGTCGGGATTTAGCGCGTACCTTCCCTGTGGCGTTGCCTTCTGCAAGTAATCTGGCGCTGAGTCGTCCGTGTGAAATTCGTCATTTGGGTATTTTCCTGAATCTGGAGCGAGACCCGACTGCTGACTGGCCGGAGGAAATGCCAGAAGAGGTTGAACATGGCGAAGACATGCTGAGTTTCGGGGATAAACAGGAATGTCTGGTCGGTACGGTCGATCTGGTTTACCGGAATTCCTGGAATGAGATCCGTACGCTGCATTTCAACGGTCCGGAAGCAGTTGTCGAAGCATTGAGTACCATTCTCAGCAAAATGCATCAGGATGCGGCTGCACCGGATGCCATCGATGTATTCTGTTACAGCATGTATTACCGCGATGAGATCCGTACCCAGTTTATGGAGCTGGTCAATGCCAGTATTTCACTGCGGTTGGCGCTTGATAAACAGCGCATGGTGAAATTATTGAATGTCGGGGAACAGAAATATGCCTTGTTCCTTGAACGTCGCGGGGTTTCTGTCCGTCAGTTGAAGAGCGCGATTGATTTCTATCATCAGGTGTCTGATAACAAGCTGGAACGTCAAACGGATGAACCAGAAAGCGGTGGCTTGAGTGTGCCGCCAATCGTGGATGCGTATGCCAGTGAAGGATTGATTCAATACTTCTTTGAAGATTGCGAGAACGGCTTTAACGTCTATATTCTTGATGAAGAAAATAATGTTGAGATTTATCACGAATACGCGGGCAGCAAAGAAGATCTGGTGCAGAACGTGAACCGTTATTACACCATGGCGCATCAGCGTTTCGAATTCACGGAACAGGTTATTAATTTCAATCTGCCGCAATTCTATGAGCTGGTACCTGATATGAATCAGCAATTTGAAGTGATACCTTATCGCACCTCCTATACCCGTGAGCAACCGTTATCGGAAGCTGCGGGCCTCTAGTTAATTGTAAAGAATCGAAAATCCAGGTGAGTTCTCAATAGCAACGCCTATGATGGCGAGGCGCTCAAGCGCGTTCTTTTTTTGAGGTAGAGAACCATGAATTTAGATATCAAAAAGATTGTTCTGGCATGTGGTTTAGGTGCGATGGTATCCCTGTCTGGTCTGTCAGTAGCAATGGCTCAACCAGCATGTGAACAAGGTAAGACTTGTGAACTGAAAGCTGAAGTCAAACAACAGTCATTGAAAGCAGTAAATACCTCAACGAAGAAGGCAGAGAGTAAAGCTCAGGTAAAAACTGAAAAAGTATCTGCTGACGTGAAAAAAACAGCAGCAGTGAAGAAAACAGCTGAAGCCAAAAAAACAGCAGCTGTGAAGAAAACAGTTGAAGCCAAGAAAACAGCAGCTGTGAAGACTACAGCGCAGAAGAAAAAGCTCATTGAAGAAACAGTGAGCAAGCAATAAGTTTCGGTCGGTCTGGGAGCCACATTATGTTTAGCATCAAACACCTTGGTTTGATATTTTCTTTCAGCGTTGCCATGGCGAATGCTGAAACCGCACCAATGCCACCAAAAGATGGTCATCCGCCGATGCCACCAAAAGCTGCTATCGCAGCATGTAGCCAACATGCAGAACATGATAGCTGTTCTTTCTCTATGCCTGATGGCAAATCGATGTCTGGTGTTTGTTCTGTGTTACCACAACAAAAAACGCTGGTTTGCGGCCCGAAAGGTGGCATGCATCCGCCAAAAGATGGCAAAAAACCTGCTGATCACAAGCCAAAACCAATCGAAGAAGAACAGGATTAATTCTGATTTGAATGATCTTGTTGTCAGGTCAAATTTTTAATGCATCCCCTCCGCGTGAGCGATCACCGGAGGGTTTTTTGTATCATCACCGCAACCGAAGCAAACAGGCTCATGCCTGCAATGAGCAGAAATCCTTGCGAAGCACTAATGAGCGCTGCTTGATGATCGATGGTCTGAGAAAGCTGTTGGAGTGTTGCGGGGTTGGGTGTTGCATCCAGAATGGAAAGATTCGTTCTGGCAATAAGTACATTTCGGCTTTCCAGATTTGCATGCTGCCAATAGATATCCGCACATCCGGCACCCAGTGTCGAGGCCAGTAATCGCAGAACATTTTTCAGGGCATAGGCATGCTCGAAATCCTGTTGTACAAATTCACGAAATGTCAGCCCGGCAACCTGAAT
>QKFI01000229.1 GCA_003251455.1 Tolumonas sp. | reverse complement strand
GAACCCGAACGACTGTTCCATCGACCGTAGAAACCACCAGATTTTCCAGCTGTTCGGTGCTATTGATTTGGGTTTCTGCCTCTGCGTTATAAAGCACAAAGTAGCCTGTCGCCTGACCTGGAGCGGACTGATAGTTATTGGCCTGTAAGATTGCTAACACTTGGGTGGCAGAGAGGTTGTAGGCTGCCAGTTTCATCGGATCCAACCAGATGCGCATCGCGAACTGGGTACCGCCATACAGGTTTACTTTGGCAACTCCTTGTACAGCAAATAGCTGCGGTTTTATCACGCGCTCCAGATAGTCGGTGAGCTGAGATGAGTTTAGTTGTGCGCTGGAAAACGCAATATAGATGACGGAGGTATTACTTCCCGTCGATGAGGTCAGGCTCGGGTCATCCGCATCTTTCGGTAATTGCGAACGCACTGAATTTACTTTCGCGAGGATGTCAGCCAATGCGGCATTCGGATCAGTGTTCAGGCGCATATTGACTGTAATAGTGGAGCGGCCTAACTGACTGCTGGATGTCATGTAGTCAATATTTTCAGCCTGCGCAATCGCTTGTTCTAACGGCTGGGTAATGAAGCCCTGAATCACATCAGCACTCGCACCAGAATAGCTGGTGGTCACGGTAATCACGGTATTGGTTACACGCGGATATTCACGGATCGCCATGCCACGTAATGCTTCCAGACCAAATAACACCATCAGCAAACTGACGGTCATCGCAAGCACCGGCCTTTTTATGAAAATATCAGTAAAGCGCATGGGTTGACTCCATTAAAGGACTGGTAGGCTGGCTGGTTTTTCCAGTGCCTTATCATCCACTTTTTTCACATGACTGCCGTTTGATAACCGGATCTGCCCTGAGGTCACGATTTCATCACCAATATTCAGTCCGGATAGCACATGGGCAACGTCATCCCGCCGCTCACCGACATTCACAACGGTTTGTTTCGCAACCGTGACTGGTTTTCCTTGAGCATCTTGTTCGGGATGCAGAACATAAACGGTTTGTCCGTAGAGTGTGAAATTGACAGCCGTCTGTGGAATGACAATCTGTGCTTGTTGTGTAGGTAATAACACTTCGACTTTGGCATACATCCCGGAACGTAACAGGCCATCTGCATTTGGAATGGTTGCCTGAACTTCGATGACACCAGATGCCTGCTTGACGGCAGGTTCAATGGCTTCGATATTGCCTTTGAATGGTTGGGTCGGGTAGGCATCTACGTAGATCTGAATATCCTGACCAACGTTAATTCGAGTAATGTCTGTTTGTGGCACGGTGAAACGAATTTTCATCATGGTGGTATCTTCAAGACGGACGATGCCATCGCCAGCTTTCAGATACTGCCCCAGATAAACATTGCGGATCCCGACTTGCCCATCAAACGCCGCTCGGATCGTCATACGATCAATGGTGGCTTTTAAAGCATCAATTTGGCCCTCTAAGGAGAGATAATCAGCTTGAGCATTGTCAAAGTCGCCTTTTGATACACCACCTTTACCATACAGACTGCGCATTCGCTCAAAGTTTGCTTTCGCTGCCGGTAATTTACCGAGGCTGCTTTGTAAATTCGCGCGTTCGACATCGGTATTCAGTGAAATCAGAAGGGTTCCTTTTTTCACTTTCTGACCGGATTCAAAAGAGATTTTATCGACCGTGCCTGCAACCTGTGTGCTGACATCAACGCCCTGATTCGGTTCCACAAAACCAATGGCATCAATTGTGGGAGACCAATTGGTTGGTTTGATGACTTGTGTTGTCACCGGAAACTCCGGAATCGGTCGCTTTGCCATGGCTTCGCCCATTTTGGCAAATTTATAAAAATTGAAACCAATCACACTGCCAAAGAGTAACAGCGCGATCAACAGCATGATGACCATCCACTTTTTCATTCTTTGCTCCCGAAACGCTAATTTATTGTTCTGTCAGAATGGCGCGCCAACTGGCCCGGATCAGTTCTTCCTCTAATTCTGATGTCATTTCAAAGGGTTTAATTCGTTGGGTATGTGAAATACTGAGGACTGAACCGAGGCTGAGGTAACCTAATAGACAGGTTGGCATTTGGCGGAATAGGCCAGTGTCCACGCCCTGTTGATAAAAAATCTCAATGGTTTTCCATTGCTCATCGCCCCATGCCTGATCTTCTGCATCGAAGAAAGGGGAACGTTCATACATCTCTTTGAATTGAATCCGCCGCAGGTTTTCCGTCATGCCATTCCGGGCATTGGTCCAGAATCGACGATATTGTTCAAATGGTGGCTCATTCTCATCATGATTTTGGAGGATGATATTCGTGACTTCAGTAACGGCATGTCGGTAAATTGCCCGGATGAGCTCATTTTTTCCCGGAAAGTGAAGATAAACCGTACCGGCTGCAATGCCGGCTGCTTTGGCTATCATCTGCATGGATGTGCCGTGAAAGCCATGCTCAATAAATAGTGACTTTGCATGAAGCATAATCAGGTTTGCTTTGTCGTCGGTCATAGGGAACTCAAGAAATGAATGAACGTTCATTCATTAGTCTAGATGTCCTGATCGTTAAATCAAGTTAGTTTTTGGGTGAAACTTCACCACTGTTGATTAAATAGGAGGTAATTTGATTACAGATGAAGCATTCAGTGAAAAATTTATAATTTCTGCTGGACATGTTTTTAAACTGCCCTTAATATTCGCCCCGTCTTGAGGACAAGGCGCCCGTAGCTCAGCTGGATAGAGCGTTGGCCTCCGGAGCCAAAGGTCTCAGGTTCGAATCCTGTCGGGCGCGCCAGCGTAAGACAGTCGACTGAGACAGTTCCAAGATAGCAGTGGTGGCTATAGCTCAGTTGGTAGAGCCCTGGATTGTGATTCCAGTTGTCGTGGGTTCG
>QKFI01000169.1 GCA_003251455.1 Tolumonas sp. | reverse complement strand
CGAAGCAGTTGTGAAATATCACGGCAAAGGTGAAATTGAATACATTCCGTTCCCAGATCACCTGAAAGGTCGTTACCAGAGCTTCACGCAGGCCGACCTGACCAAACTGCGTGCGACAGGCTGTGACGTTGAATTCCGCACGGTTGCAGAAGGCGTTGCTGCTTATATGGCTTGGTTAAATCGCTAACCGAACCTAATCGCCAAAGCCCCTGAATATGGGGCTTTTTAGTAACAATCTGAATACTATATGCGTATAAAAAATAAAGAAGCCACAAATATGTTTAGGGCGCTTCTATCGATCTCCCTGAAGTTTAAAACCAGGAGCCTACAGTGAGCTCATTACAAAAAAGATATATTCCTCAGCTTATCCAGCTGAGCTATTTTTTATTTGGAGCACTCTGTCTATCAATTAAGAGTGGTTATTCTATTGCCCCTACTATTTTGGTGTTTTTCCTTCTGACCAAACAACGCCCAACCCTTGATAAAAACGCTCGAATTCTCCTGTGCGCTTTTCTGGCATATGTGGTTGTCCAAGGTATTTCGATTTTATGGGACGGAGGCTCCCTAAAAGAGTTTGACCGCCCTAGTCGTGCTTTGATGGCAATATTTATTCTCTTTGCTGCCATCAAATATCCACCTCGTTTTCTCTGGTTGATGAATGGGTTTGCTGTAGGCGCTGTCGCAGCCGGGATCCGAGCCATCTGGGATCGACAATTTGCCGGATTAGTTCGAGCATTTGACTGGATGGCGCCGATTCAGGGCGGCGACATCAGTATGTCCCTGGGAATTCTCAGTCTGTGTGGTCTGATGTGGGCTATCAAAAACGCGCATACCCGCTACATGTTCTTTTATGCCGTCGCAACTCTGATGGGGATTTTCGGAAGCATTCTTTCCGGCTCCCGCGGTGGTTGGGTGTTATTTCCCGTCATTCTTGTTGTTGCCTACCAACTGGCTGACACCAAAAGTGAAAATGGGCTTAGCACTTGCCCTATTTGTATTTGCAGTAATTTGCGTACTGCCTCAGACCGGCGTCATCAAACGATTTGAAGAAGCAAAAAATGATATTACCCAGTATGTATCCGATCAAAATAAAGCGACATCCCTAGGTTTACGTTTTGAATTCTGGAAAAGTGCCATTGCCAGCTTCCGTGAAAAACCTATTTTTGGCTGGGGAAACAATGGCATTTGGGACTCACAGAAACAACAGTATGAAGCAGGTTTTATTACGAAAGAAGCATACGAATTCCATAAACATGCTCACAACCAATTCCTGGATGAAATGGCAAAACGAGGAATTATCGGTCTAGGCGCTCTGCTGGCATTTTTTCTCATACCATTAATTTGTTTAAAAAACAGCTTCAACAAGCCACAACCCCGGAAACCAAAACCATTGCTGCATGTGGTATTCTGTTGGTTCTTTCTACGATTGACTACTGTCTCAGTCAGGCATTTTTCGGTCATAATTCAGGAATCATTTTCTATACCGTTTGTGTGACCATCCTTTTTTCATTTGTGAATCGAGCCATCCGGACATGAAAATATTAATTATTGCGCCCTCTTGGGTCGGCGATATGGTGATGTCACAAAGTCTGTACATCACCCTCAAACAGCAACATCCTAATTGTGAGCTTCATGTGATGGCACCACGCTGGTGCCTCCCGCTCCTGGCCCGAATGCAGGAAGTCGATCAGGCTGTAGAAATGCCTTTAGGGCATGGCGAGTTCTCGTTGGGCATGCGCTGGCGACTAGGAAGAATGTTAAAAAAAGAACATTACGATCACGCGATTGTTTTGCCTAACTCGCTTAAATCTTCGTTCATTCCACTCTTTGCGGGTATAAAAAAACGTACAGGTTGGAAAGGCGAAAGTCGCTATGGTTTCCTCAATGACCTACGTAGTAACAAACAAGCTTTTCCGCTGATGGTTGAACGGTATATCGCGCTCGCTTTTCCAAAACCACAAATGCGAACAGCCAAAGATATTCCAGAGATCCCATACCCAAAGCTGACCACAGCACCGAATCAGCAGCAAGATGCGCTTTCACGCTTGTCATTAACAACCGAGAAAAAAATACTCGGTTTATGTCCTGGTGCTGAATTTGGTCCGGCGAAACGTTGGCCAGATACTCATTATGCTGAGATCTCCAAACGCTGGATAACACAAGGCGGACAAGTCTGGATTTTTGGCTCTGCAAAAGACGTTGAAACCGCAGAAAAAATCCGGTCTCAACTACCAGAATACTTACAAGGCAATTGTCATATTCTGGCTGGGAAAACAAGTCTCACCGAAGCCATCGATTTACTCGCGACTTGTCATTATGTAATCAGTAATGATTCCGGATTAATGCATATTGCAGCTGCAGTTCAAACCCCCGTAGTTGCTGTATACGGCTCGACTTCTCCGGCTTATACGCCACCGTTAAGTCATCAGGTCGAAATCGTAAACACAGACATTGAATGCCGTCCATGTTTTAAACGAGAATGTCCGTTAAAACATCTCAAATGTCTTAATGAACTGACACCAGATACGGTGTGGCGAGCACTCCAGCGATTACAACAATCATCAGCTAGAATTGTTTAACCATATTCATGACCGAGGTTTTCTTACAGAACCATTTACGTCTGAAAATCTCGGTTTAATATGTGCAATCATTCAATCTGCAATCTATTTAAAAAACTATGCTACCGTTCACGACGCCCCCAGAAAACATTTGCATCATCCGTCTTTCCGCTATCGGTGATTGCGTGCATGCAGTCGCGATGGTTCAAGCAATCCAAAGACAATGGCCCCAAACCCAAATTACTTGGATCATGGGAAAGGTTGAATCCGGCTTGTTGCATGACTTGCCTGGCGTGAATGTGATCCCGTTTAATAAAAAAGATGGTCTGAAAGCTTATCTCTCGATCTGGAAACAGCTCCGACATATTCGCTTTGATGCCGTTTTACATATGCAATCGGCACTTAGAGCCAGCTTACTCACATTAGGAATCAAAGCTCGCTATACACTTGGTTTTGATCAACAACGGGCAGGAGATGGACAGTCTTTCTTCACCAACTATAAAGTACCATCTCCAGAATCAGCACATGTTCTCGATGGTTTCCTGGCCTTTGCCGCCGCATTGGGTATTCGCGATTTAACACCAGACTGGAACATTCCAATCTCTCATGCCGAGAATGAATGGGCGCAACAAAGAATCTCAGCACAAAAACTGACACTTCTGATTGCTCCATCTGCCAGTAAAAGCTACAAAAACTGGTTTCGGGACGGATATGCGGCATTAGCGGATCACGCGGCAAAAAATGGGTTTGAAGTGATATTTTGTGGCGGACCAAGCACACAGGAAAAACAATTTGCAGAAGACATTATCGCAGCATGTCATTGCCACCCAATCAATCTGGTCGGTCAAACCTCACTCAAACAGCTGTTTGCATTAATTAAACATGCCGATCTGGTTCTGGCGCCAGATACAGGTCCCGCCCATATGGCAACTGCAGCTGGCACACCAGTCATTGGGTTATATGCGCATCACAATCCTGCAAGGACTGGCCCCTACAACAGCCTGAATTACGTAGTCAGTGTCTATCAACCATTAATTGAACAACAGACCGGTAAACCAATTGCTGAACTGGCCTGGAGACAACGTCTCAAAGACGACAACGCAATGAACAACATCTCGATAGAGGAAGTCATAACCACATTTGATCGACTCTGTCATGATCGTGCTCTCGGCTCCAATAAATAACCAGAATCGCATCAATATCAGCGTACAATACAGCTAACGTCACAAAGCGACAGCCACTGTATTTATGATGTTCAAGGAACAATCAATGAACCAGATTACCGGCGTGATCATTACTCTGAATGAGGCTCAGAACATAGCTGAATGCATTGCCTCACTACAAACCGTTTGCAATGAAATCATCGTGGTTGATTCGGGCAGTCAGGATCAAACCCGGGAAATAGCAGAATCGTGTGGGGCTAGAGTTTTTGTCCAATCCTATCTCGGTGACGGGCCACAGAAAAATTATGGGCTGCAATTCGCCACCAATGACTGGATCTTAAGCCTGGATGCAGATGAACGTCTTACCCCAGAGTTAATCGCTGAAATCAACCAATTAAACTTGAATGAAACGCAGAGTGACGGTTTTGCGGCCCGCCGGAGAAATTATATCGGTAGTCGTTGGATCAAGCGTTGTGGTTGGTACCCTGACTATTG
>QKFI01000306.1 GCA_003251455.1 Tolumonas sp. | reverse complement strand
ATATTCTTCTGGTGTCGTATTCGTCGAAGGTGAAGTGCTCGGTTATGACGATCATACAGACTATCGGAAACTTGCTTCACAAAAGGAACTGAATCGTGTTCGTAGAAATATGGGCATGGTGTTCCAGCAATTCAATTTGTGGCCCCATATGACAGCATTGCAAAATGTCACTGAAGCGTTGGTGCGTGTGAAGCAAATGTCTCGGGCAGATGCAAATGCAAAGGGCATGGCGTTGCTGACCAAGGTTGGTTTGCAAGAACGGGCAGGGCATTATCCGGCACAACTTTCCGGTGGGCAGCAGCAGCGTGTTGCAATTGCGCGCGCACTGGCGATGGAACCGAAAGTGATGCTGTTTGATGAACCGACATCTGCGCTTGATCCGGAACTGGTGGGTGAAGTTCTGCAAGTCATGAAAGATCTGGCTCGCGATGGCATGACGATGGTGGTGGTTACGCATGAAATGGGTTTTGCAGCCCAGGTAGCAGATACTGTCGTGTTTCTGGATAAGGGTGAGATTGTTGCGAAAGGCGCACCGAAAGTCTTATTCCATACCGCTTCGCATCCGAGATTACAGCAGTTCCTGCAGAATTTTATCGAGCGTAATGCCTTCTGGGAGTTGGAAGCACCTGCGACGCCTCCTGTCGTAACGCCAGTCCGTTTATCTTCAGTAAAGTGAAAGGAAGCACAGCATGTCAGTTTATCAATTACCCATTGTTAGTCTGGAAATGGATCAGATTCAGAATGAAGTCTGGGGAAAACGCGTTGGTGATGCCATTTTTCAAGCGTTTACCGAAGATGGCTTTCTATATCTGGTCAATCATGGCATTCCTGAATCTTTGTTCAGCGATTTACGGCGTGTGTCGCTCGATTTTTTCCATCAGCCAGAGGCAGTAAAACAATCCGTTGGAACCAGCCGAATTCATCGCGGTTATCATGCGTTGGGCGGCGCCCTGATGGAAGGAGCGAAGAAGCCAGATCAGAAAGCATTCTTTCAGATGGGGCTCGATTTACCGGAAAGTGACCCCGACGTGATGGCCGGACAACCCTTACGAGGTCCGAATCAGTGGCCTGTGGGCTTATCTGAATTTCAACAAGTGATGGAGCGTTATTACGCTGAAATCGGAAAGGTCGGCGCAACCTTATTAAAGGCCGTTGCGTATAGTCTAGGTATTGCCCCAGATTTCTTCGCGTCGAAATACACCAAACCGCTGCAGCGCACACAAACTATCTTTTATCCGGCCAACATTACGGATACGTCAGACGATGCTTTCGGTGTGGCGCCACATTCTGATTATGGCTGTATCACGCTGCTGTATCAGGATCATGTCGGTGGATTGCAGGTTCTGAATAAGAAAGGGGAATGGATTGGCGCACCACCGATGCCGGGAGCGCTGGTGGTGAATGTTGGTGATTTGCTGGAGCGCTGGAGTAATGGTCGTCTTGTGTCAACAAAACACGCGGTCAGAAATCTGAGTGGTCAGGAGCGGGTCTCTGTCGCTACTTTCTATGATCCTTCTTATAACGCGCTGGTTAGTCCGTTAGATTTAGGAATCGCGGAAACTGAATCTCAGTTCGAACCGATTCTTGCGGGCGATCATATTCAGGGACGGATCAATCGTTCATTTGATTACACGAAAGTAGCTTAAAAAGCTGATTAAGAAAAATCCCCGACAAGTCGGGGATTTTTTATGGGCTGAATATCACACCGCACGCATTCAAACTGTTTCACTGAGTGCATCAACACGTTGCATCGCTGCAATGATATCTGCTGCTGTGATAGGCATTGGCATGTTATGCATATCTTCGGTCTCTGCTGATGCCTGTGCGACCGTCTGAAGTTCATCATCGGTCAGCGTTGCTATTTCTTTGAGTGATGTTGGAATACCGCATGATTTGGCAACCTGAATCGCTTCAAGAAGTTCAGTATCCGTACGTTGTTCCAACGCCAGCAAGCAAATGTTGCCGTAGCCGACTAACAAACCGTGACCAAAATGACGGGTTTTATCAATCACGGTAAAACCTTCATAGAGCCCATGTGCAGCCGATGCGTGGGCACCGATTCCCATGATGGAGGTGAATGCAGCATAGATAAAGATTGCATCCATTACCTGAATCAATTCTGAAGAAACCAGCTGATCTTTTGCCTTTTCATAGGCAGTCGGCCCATAGGTGGTCAACACGTCAAAACAGACCTTACCATTGGCAAAAGCAGCGATATTAAGGCTGTAATCAGGCTTGCCATTGGTAATGGCGCGATACTCATAAAGTTTTGCCAGGGTATCGCCGATTCCTGCTGCCAACCAGCGTGTTGGTGATTTCGCGATAATTTCCGGATCCAGAATCACCAGTTCTGGCGCTTGTTTCAGATGGTAAAAATCACGGAAATGACCGTTTTCGAAATACAGAATCGAAACGGTTGAAACACCGGCACATGTCGCAGCAATGGTTGGGATCGTAATGATGGGTAATCCAGCCAGTTCAGCAGCTAACTTACCGGTATCCATTGCTTTCCCACCGCCCACACAGAGAACGAGATCTGCGCTTATTTCTTTAGCCTTCGCTGCTAATGCGTGGCCATTTTCTTCGGTTACTTCACCACCATAAAATGCTGTTGTCAGATTATGAAATGGTGTCAGCAGTTCCCGGATCGTGGTTTCGGCTGCAGCCAGCGAATGATGTCCGCCAATCAGCAAAATGTTCCGCGACTGTTTGGCTAAATAAGCTGGTAATTTTTGTAACGCGTTTTCCCCGCGATAAATATGAGCAGGAAAAGCGAGTTGAGTTCCAGGGACTGACATATCTGATTCCTTCTACTACGACAATCAACGACTTTGATTAATTCAACGAATGCAGAGTTTCCTGACGGATTTCCTCTGTAAC
>QKFI01000005.1 GCA_003251455.1 Tolumonas sp. | reverse complement strand
CATCGTCGGCACATAATCCCCAACGCACTCCCGCTTCCTGTGACCATCGACGTAGAGTGGTCAAATCATCTTCCACTAGCCCGAACTGACGCAACAGGGCTGGGACGGCCAGTAACTCCAGTAACTCCGTCGCGGTGCAGCGCAGATCTGGCAACGACAACAGGGTCAGAAAACTCTGCAACAGCGGGTTTTCCTGCGTTGCTGAACGATCCGAAATCGAATACGGAATAAACCGATCGTCTGCAGCGCTGCCAAAAACTGCCTGAATATAAGGTCCATATTGATTAATATCCGAAACCATCACGACCACATCTTTCGGTGTCAGCGTCGGGTCGTCGGTAAAGCGCTGCAGTAACTGATCATGCAAGACTTCCACTTCGCGCAGCGGACTGTGGCAACCATGCAGCACCAGCGACTTATCATCCGCCGAAATGAGGCGTTTCGGCCGGACTTGCGTACCATCCTGTAATTCCAATAAGTCCTGTTGCACCTGATGCAACAGACTATCGTCATCGATATCCATGAAACCATCAATTTGAGCAGCGTCAATTTCAGCAATCAACGCCTGATAATCCCGCCCTTGTTTTCCCATTGACACAAGAAGCGGGTTGCCTTGCTGCTCCCCATCGTCCGAAAACAGCCGTTGCCAATTTACAA
This sequence comes from Tolumonas sp., assembly GCA_003251455.1. Classification (GTDB taxonomy): domain Bacteria; phylum Pseudomonadota; class Gammaproteobacteria; order Enterobacterales; family Aeromonadaceae; genus Tolumonas. The sequence continues at coordinate 8,080 of QKFI01000005.1, read as the reverse complement.
CTGGTAATAATGGACTTTGTTTATCATTTGCCTGCCAGTGCGCACGGCGTTGGGCCAGGGCGATTGAACTGGTTTTCTTCCTGCACATCGCCCCAGTAATAACGACATGGGTTAGTCAGAAATAAATGCACATCGCAATGCTCGCCCAGTGCGACCAATGCTTCGAGATAATGCGGTGGCAGCGAGGAAATGCCAAAAACAAATAATCTCTCCGGCAATGTGGCGGTCGGTTTTCCGGTCTGCAGGGTTTCAATAAAGCGACTGAACAGATTGACGCGGTGCAGATGGGTTGCCTGTTGTTCAGTTAGTGCAACCAGTTCTCGCCACAAAATAGGCTGCCACGGCTGCAAGTCTGCACCGAGTGCGCCGCCTTGTTCCCAATCGACAATCCAGTCCGGACGATACACCAGATATTGGTCAAATAGATCCGCAATGCGACCCGCCAACTGATAACGGCGGCGACCATCCGGGTCGTCTTCCAGATAACCAGAAAGCTGCGAAAATTCCGGATAGGCCATGCAGGTCGGCAATAACTGCATCAGACGCCAGAGCATGGCTGGTTTGGTATAGGGGTTTTCTTTCGGCACATCGGGCAGCACCGCATGAAACATCTGCCAGATAAAACTGGATGGCAACGGAAAGGTCATGTTAGCCGCAACATTGAGTTCTTGCGCCAATGCCTGCTTCAGCCATTGCGCCATGCCCGGACTTTGAACCAAGATAGTTTCCGCAGCCAGTACCGACTGCAAGGGTCGGGACTTCATAAAATGCGCCAGCAGACTTTTTAAGATATCCAGTTGATTTGAATGATAAACGGTAAACATATTTTTATCCTGTGCCGCAGTCTGTTCCCGATCATAGATCAATACTCAAATAACTCACCTCTAAATCCGCAAAATACAGTCGTTGCTGATAAAAACAGCCACTCACAAAACATTTCATCGTGACAAGCATCATAAAGTTGAAATATTACACAGACAGGGCAAAATGCGCTCTCCGGTCAGTATGTGATCCATGACTGATTTCTGAGCATATAAAAACAGAATTGATAACCCCAGTGCCAGCCCGTCCGACTGGCTATTGAATTTACAAGATACAGGATTCATATGAACATCGTGCGCAATGCCATCCCGGCTCTGTTGTGTGGCCTGATGCTGACGAGCTTGTCGGCCTCTGCAGTGGAGTACCCTTTACCACCAGCGAAAAGCCGTCTGGTTGGTCAGAATATTGAATATGTCGTACCAGCTGACAGTACACAGTCTTTAGAAGCGATTGCTGCGCGCTATCAGATCGGCCTGACCGGCATGATGGAAGCAAACCCAGGGGTTGACCCATATCTGCCAAGACCAGGCAAAACATTAATCATTCCACAGCAGCTGATCCTGCCGGATACGGTGCATGAGGGGATTGTCATCAACGTTGCCGAAATGCGTCTGTATTACTATCCAAAAGGCACAAAGACCGTTGAGGTTTTACCAATCGGGATTGGCCAGTTAGGTACTGATACACCAGTAAACTGGGTGACATCTGTGCAACGTAAGAAAGCAAACCCAACCTGGACTCCGACTGCAAAAGTTCATAAAGAATACGCTGAACGTGGCGAATATCTGCCACCTGTCGTTCCGGCGGGTCCTGAAAACCCGATGGGTTTATTCGCGATGTATATCGGTAACCTGTATGCCATCCACGGTACAAACGCCCCATTCGGAATTGGCCTGCGTGTAAGCCATGGCTGTGTACGTCTGCGTAACGATGATATCGAACACCTGTTTAATATCGTACCCGTTGGCACACGCGTACAGTTCATCAATGAGCCTGTCAAAGCGGCATTAGAGCCGGATGGTAAACGTTATATCGAAGTGCACGAGCCACTGTCTCGCACGATGGAAGAGCTGAACTCACCAGAACCTTCTTCACTGAGCTTATCAGCAGCAGTCTCTCGCTTCATCGCGAAAGCGGATACTGATTCACATATCGTGAAACAAGCACTGGAAGACCGTTCAGGCTTGCCAACACAGATCAATCCTTAAACAAGATTGTCAGTACGGAAGAAACCTCGCTCCGGCGGGGTTTTTTGTTGCCTGTAAGAAATGACAGAGGGAATCCACAGCGTGGGTTCTGTGATACAAAAATATCGTTAGATGGAAATAAATCAGGAATGGTAAATCGCGGGCAAAAAAAAATCCTCATATGATGAGGCACCCTAAAGGATGCCGCATCAAGAGGATTATTCTTATAAGAAAAATTATTTCTTGTAAGAAGTAGCCAGGTTATCCAGACGAGCGTTAGCGCGTGCAGCTTCTGCTTTAGCATCTGCAACGTCAGCAGCCAGTTTGCTCTGACCGTCTTTCAGAGAACCGATTTCAGTAGCCAGCTGGTCAACTTTACCAGTCAGGGTCTGAACGTCAGATTCGATTTTAGAAGTGTTAGCGCAACCTACCAGCAGGGTAGAGCTCAGAGCGATAGTGCCCAGCAGTACTTGATACTTGTTCATGTTAACTCCTTTGACTTTTATTTGGATGGCTTAAACAGCCATATAAGTATGGCACATTATTAGCCATACGAATCAATACTTGGGAGTTTTTTTGCATTTTGCACTGAAAACCCGAGGTACTGATTCTTGGCGCTATCTTCTCCGATCTCGAGTCAACAAACAATCTGTATCAAGCGGTAAATGAAGAAAAATTTTGAAAATATTTATTGCCAATTCACCCTTTTTTGAATAGGCAGTTGCATTTTGCTAAAAGTTCCGTACGGGTATAAGGTTTCATCAAGAGTGGAAAACGCATTTCCGATACCTGATCACTGAAATCGTGGCCACTGACCAATAAAACTTTTATATCGGGTTTCAACTGTTCAGCCTGCGTGACAACGTCAATACCACTGGCTTGGCCGGGTAAAACAACATCACTAATCAGCAGTGCAACATCCGGGATTGTACGCACCCAATCCAGCGCCTGCTCACCACTATCCGTATCCATGGTGAGACATCCCATACTGTGCAGATATTCGCAAAGTGTTTGTCGCACATCCGCCTGATCTTCCAGTACCACGATCAACGGCATTTCCCCTTCCTCGGCAAAAGACGCCGTTTCCGTGATCTCTTTTTCTGTAGTCGGTAAGGCTTCCGCACAAGGGAGTTGCAGACGGATCAGCGTACTGCGATCGGGTTCCGTTTCAATTTGCACACGGCCACCCGACTGGCGCACAAACCCATACACCATCGATAATCCGAGCCCACTGCCCTTCCCGGCAGCTTTGGTCGTAAAGAAAGGTTCAAAAACACGCTGTAAGATTTCCGGGGTCATGCCACATCCTTGATCGATGACTTCAATACTGACCATATCCTGAACCCGTCCACTGGTGCGTTGCACACGCTGATTGAATAACCGAAGACGAATCGCACCCGCCCGACCTTCCATCGCATCACGAGCATTCACCACCAGATTCAACAAACTATTTTCCAGCTGATTCGCATCCATCCAAGCCGGACGCAAATCAGGCGCAATCTCCAGTTCCAATCGTAATGAAGCAGGCAACGAATGCTCCATCAGTTCGCGTAAGTTCGTTACGAGCAGACCCAAGTCAATCGCTCTCGGTCGCAGCGCCTGTTTTCGTGAGAATGCCAGTAACCGTTGTGTCAGTTGCGCGCCACGTTCTGCGGCTTTATAAGCACGCTCAATGCGCTGGCGGGTGCGATCTTCCAGCTCATCGGTCTGCAATAATTCGAGATTGCCCAGAATGACGGCCAGCAGGTTGTTAAAGTCATGCGCAATCCCACCGGTTAAATGGCCAACCGCCTTCATTTTCTGGCTGTGGATCAGTTCTGCTTCCAGCGTTTTGCGATCGGTACGGTCAAGCACCATGCTGGCAATCCCTTGATTCGGCAGTTGGTTCAGACGTAATTCGACAAAACGTCCGCCGGGGAGTTGTAATTCCAGCGTTAAGATCTGTTCCTGAGACAATTGCGTAGCAAACAGCGGTTTGCCATCAATGCGTTGTGCCCCCTGCTGCACCAGTTGCTCTAATAAGTCCCGGAAGTGACAACCCGCGACAATATTGTCGACCTGTAATAGTTCAGAATATTGTGGGTTGCAGACGACAAGTGAGCCTTCCGCATCAAACAGGGCAAAACCATCGCGGATCGAGAGAAACGTTGCTTCCAGTTGAATGCTTTTTTCTTTAAAGAGCTTGGTGACCCGCTGCAAAGATGCTGCGTTATTGGCAAACACGTTAAACGCACGCGCCAAATCGCCCAGTTCGTCCTGTCGGTTCAGCGCCGGCACCCGAACCGTCCGTTCCCCTTTAGTTAACCGGGTCATCGCATCTGCGATGGCCGTTAAATGCACGCCCAAATTGTCATAAATATAGTTTCCGGCCAGCGCGGTGATAATAATGGCTAATAAGGCAAAGATTTCAATAGTGTAAGTGCTAGTTTCCAGCTCGTTGTGGGTGCGCTCCGCACGGGTTGCCGCTGAGTCGACCACCAGCTGTACGTAATGATTGATGTCCTGATCCAGCAGATTCACCAACGCTTTGATACGGAAGGTATGGTAGGCAATGGCTAAGTCGCTGTTTTGTAACTGTTCGTTGAGTTGTCGCAGCGGCTCCAGAATCAGACTTAATCGCCGCAGAATGGGTTGCCGCGGAGTAGACGCTATCGGAATTTGTTTTTGCCAGCTCTCCTGCATATCCGCCAGTTCATTGAGCACATCCGGCGAAGCCGGGATCGTCAGTGTCATCGCGAGCATATTGCGTAATAAGGTTTGATCATGTGGTTGCGGCCAGCCAGCGTCTTGTTGCTGCGCCAGTAAATCTAACTCCGACTGAGCCTGATACACCATACTCAGTAATGTATGTCGTTCAAGGTGACGTTGGCGAGTCAACGTCAGCAATTTCTGCACACTTTGCTGCAGTTCCTCACTACGATGATGGATCCGTTGAATCAACTCCGGTTGCTTACTGGCGATCGGTGCTTCCGCCATTCGCGATAATGAAGCCTTTAGTGCCGCCAATTTTTCAGTAAGTCCGATTCACTTTGATATTCCATCGCACCAATGACCTGCGTCAGACTGACCGCAACTGTGGCCACCTTCGCAGTTTTGACACCCACTTCCATTCCGCTATTCATTTCTGACAGGGTATTTTCCTGCATTTCAGTAAGTAGTCGCCCGGCATTATTAAAACCAAATACAGCAATACTACCGATGATCAACGTTAACCCGACCACCAGCAAATTGAACGATAACAAGCGACCACGCGCGCCCAGCAAGAAAGAACGACGGCGGAAAGAAGGCAATGGCATAAACGACTCCCTGTACAGCATTGTCTGTCAGGGTAACGAGTCTGCCGGGTGAAAAGAAGGTCTGTTAACAATATGACAAATGTGAATCACACAAAACATACTGCATTCACAGGAGGGTGTTTTACTGGTCTCATCAACATTGAGCATGAGGCAGACGATGAGCGAAAAACAACCCATTCTGGAGATGCGCAATATCGCGAAACGCTTCGGCCAGTTTTATGCCCTGAAAGATGTCAGTCTGACTGTCTATCCTGGTGAAATTCATTCGCTGATGGGCGAAAACGGCGCCGGTAAAAGTACGCTGATGAAAATTCTTGCAGGTGCTTATACCGCAACCGCAGGCGAAATCTATATCGACGGTAAGCTTTATCATATCGGCGGCCCAAAAGACGCATTGAATGCCGGGATCACGCTGATTTATCAGGAAATCAATCTGGCTCCCAATCTGTCAGTCGCCGAAAACATCTTTTTAGGCTCAGAGCTGACCCGTAACGGCATGGTCAACCGCCAACAAATGGAAGAAGAGACACAGGTCGTACTAGATCGTCTGGCTGCGCGTTTTAAAGCGTCAGCGAAAGTTTCCACTCTGACCATCGCCGAACAACAGCAAGTCGAAATTGCCCGCGCCTTACATCGTAACAGCCGTGTATTGGTGATGGACGAGCCAACCGCAGCGCTCTCTTCCCGTGAAACGGATCGCCTGTTTGAATTGATAAAAAAACTGCGTTCTGAAGGACTGGCCATTATCTATATCAGCCATCGCATGGCAGAAATCTATGAGTTATCTGATCGCGTCAGTGTGCTGCGCGATGGTCAGTACATCGGCAGTCTGATGCGTGACAATTTATCCGCCAGTGAACTGGTCAAAATGATGGTGGGTCGCCCGTTGAACGATCTGTTCAACAAAGACTACACCGTTGCCAAAGGTGACATGGTGCTGGAATGTACCGACTTAACCGATGAAAGCAAAGTGCTTTCAGGCACGTTAAATGTTCGTGCCGGCGAGATTGTTGGTTTATCAGGATTGGTCGGCGCAGGCCGCTCTGAACTGGCGCAGATGATTTTCGGTGCCCGCAAAATTACCGCAGGTCAGGTGAAACTGAATGGTCAACCACTGCAAATCAAATCCCCTCGTGACGCGATCCAACGCGGCATTGGTTTCCTGACCGAAAACCGGAAAGAACAAGGTTTATTCCTCGAAATGGCCGTTCACGACAACATCGTCATGGCCACCATCGAGCGAGACAGTCACTTCCACATTCTGAATGAACGCAAAAACCGGGCAATCAGTAATACCGCGATTAGCAGTCTGAATATTCGTGTGCCACATAGTCAGGTTGCCGTTGGCGGGTTATCCGGTGGGAATCAGCAGAAATGTCTGATTTCCCGTTGGTCGGCCATTCATCCGAAGTTGTTGATTCTGGATGAACCGACCCGTGGTGTCGATGTCGGTGCGAAGAGCGAAATCTATCGCATGATGACCGACATGGCCCGCAAAGGGGTGGCGATTCTCATGATCTCCAGTGAACTCCCGGAAATTGTCGGCATGAGTGACCGTGTTTATGTCATGCGTGCCGGTGTCGTAGCCGGTGAGCTGGAAGGAGAAGCAATCACGCAGGAAAACATCATGGAGCTGGCTACCGGCGCTACACAGCATCTTGCCAGTGCAGAAGTCGCTTAACAGTAGAGAGAAGCAGGAATGAGTAACGTTATGAGCACATCGAATACAAATGCTACGGCGACCAGTCCCGGCAAAAAAATCACCTTCAACAGTGTGATGCAAACTGTCGGCATTTTGCCGGTGCTGATCCTGATCTGTGTTGCGTTCAGCATCATGGCGCCGAACTTTGCCACCGAATCCAACCTGATGAATATCGTCCGTCAGTCTTCGATCAACATGGTGCTGGCGGCCGGGATGACCTTCGTCATTATCACTGGCGGGATCGACCTCTCGGTTGGTTCAATTCTGGGCTCGACCGCAGTGGTGGCGATGGTCGCATCACTCGATCCGTCGCTGGCGATGTTTTCAGTGCCACTCGCATTGATCGCCGGTTTGGCCATGTAATGGTCGCCTATATCGGTTTACCACCGTTTATTGCCACCTTGGGGACATATACCGCTTTGCGTGGTGCAGCCTATCTGCTGGCAGGTGGTACCACTGTGATCAATAGCAACATCGGTTTTGAATGGATTGGGAACGCCTATCTTGGCCCACTCCCATGGTTAGTCGTGATTGGTTTCGCCGTGATCGGGATCTGCTGGTTCATTCTTCGCAAAACCACACTGGGTCTGCATGTCTATGCTGTCGGTGGTAATGCCAACGCCGCACGCCTGACCGGTATCAAAGTAGGTTTAGTTCTGACTTTTGTTTACGCCCTGAGTGGTCTGTTATCAGGTCTGGGTGGTGTGATGAGCGCATCACGTCTCTACAGTGCCAACGGTAACCTGGGCGTAGGCTATGAATTGGATGCAATCGCAGCCGTTGTGCTCGGTGGCACCAGTCTGGCGGGTGGTATTGGTACCATCACCGGCACCCTGATCGGCGCACTGATTATCGCCGCCATGAACAACGGAATGACGCTGATGGGTGTCTCCTACTTCTGGCAGCTGGTGATTAAAGGTTGCGTGATCATCATTGCAGTTCTGATTGATAAATATCGTACAAGTAAACACGCTGGCGCTTAATAAGCGCCAAACAAAACCCCACAACAACAACTGGGAGTACTATAAGATGCGTTTTAACAAAGTGATGTCCTCTCTGCTGGCTGCAGCAGT
>QKFI01000248.1 GCA_003251455.1 Tolumonas sp. | reverse complement strand
AATTACAAAGCCGAATTTGACAGCCTTTGTACCGGATCATCCGAATGGAACTGCGGTGATTGTTGCGCCGGGTGGTGCTTATTCTCGGATCGTTCTCGATAAAGAAGCTGCAGAAATGGCTCGGTGGCTGAATCCGTATGGTGTGACTGTCCTGTTAATGCAATACCGTTTACCGGCGGAAGGTCATGTTGATGGGAAAGATGTGCCAATCGAAGATGCTCAACGAGCTGTTAGAGTGGTTCGAGAACATGCCAAAGAATGGAATTTGGATCCACATAAAATCGGATTTCTTGGCGCCTCAGCCGCAGGTCATATGACTGCGATGCTTGGTGATGAGTTTGTATAACCCGGTTGATGATGCAGACAAGTTATCCGCGCGTCCTGATTTCATGATGTTGCTTTACCCTGTGATTTCCATGGAAGGTAAATTGACGCATATGGAAACTCGTACAAATCTGTTGGGTGAAAATCCATCTCCTGAACTTATTGAGCAGTATTCTGCAGATAAACAGGTCACGAAGTTCAACCCACCAACCTTTATCACTTTGGCAAAAGATGACCCAGCTGTGCCTGCTACCAATGGTATCTCTTATGCGGATGCGCTGAAGAAGCAAGGTGTTCCGGTTGAATTGCATGTTTTTGACGAAGGTGGACATGGTTTTGGTATCCGTGATGCGCGTCAATTACCGGTTTCAAACTGGCCAAATCTCGCTGCAGATTGGATGAAATCGCAAGGCTATATTCAGTAAATCAGAGAATGCCCCTTAACAAGACATTTATCATCAAATGGATGGTGTGTGTCATGTTAAGTGATATGAAACGTGACGGAGTAGGAATGCTTCGTCACGTGATATTTTACTGAATGCATTAATCGTAGATCTGAATGTGAAGGTCGGTTGCTCGTTTAAGGTTTTCAAAATCGTTGAACTTTGAACTGGGCTATCAGGTACAATACCTGAAAGACAAGCAGGGTGAATTACTCTGAAATTGATGATCCGAAACGCATGACAACATTTAAACTTCAGCGTCGTCCGCAGATGGATGACTCATTTTTATCTGCAGATTTACATCCTCGTTTACGACAGATTTATACCAGTCGAGGCATTACCTCTGTTGAGCAATTGAATCGTTCCGCCAATGGCTTGCTTTCCCCTCAAGGGTTGAAAGGTCTGCCAGACGCATTAGCGCTTTTGACTCAGGCGCTTGAGTCACAAGAAAAGATCATCATCGTCGGCGATTTCGATTGTGATGGTGCGACCAGTACCGCTGTGATGGTCTTGGCCTTACGGGCGATGGGCGCGGGTGAAGTCGATTATCTGGTGCCAAACCGGTTTGAATATGGCTATGGCTTAAGCCCCGAAATTGCTGTTTTAGCTGCCGAAACTGGCGCAAAGTTGCTGATCACGGTTGATAACGGTATTTCAAGTATTGCTGGAGTGGACACTGCAAAACAAGCGGGCATGCGTGTTCTGGTTACCGATCACCATTTGCCGGGGGACGCATTGCCCGAAGCGGATGCGATTGTGAACCCAAATCAGCTCGGCTGTCAGTTTGGTTCCGGTAATCTGGCTGGGGTTGGTGTTGCTTTTTATTTAATGGCAGCCTTGAAAAGCCACCTTCAGGACAAAGGTTGGTTTACCCAAAAATCAATCACACCACCGAATGTAGCGGATTATCTGGATCTGGTTGCGCTTGGAACGGTCGCTGACGTTGTTGCACTTGATGAGAACAACCGAATTCTGGTTCATCAGGGATTACAACGGATTCGTGCAGGTCGTTGTCGTCCGGGGATCCGTGCTTTATGCGAAGTATCCGGTCGCGATGTTTCTAAATTGACGGCCAGTGATTTAGGGTTCTTCCTTGGCCCCCGCTTGAATGCAGTGGGTCGCCTTGACGATATGACGATGGGTATTGCCTGTCTGCTTTCAAATCACGAACATTCAGCCCGTCATCTGGCTTCAGAAATGGATAAGCTCAATCAGGAGCGAAAAGCGATTGAAAGCAGTATGCAGGAAGAGGCGCTTGCCGCGTTGTCTCGTCTTACTTCGCTCGAAGGGGATGTGCCTGCTGCGCTGGTTTTGCATCAGGATGACTGGCATCAGGGTGTAGTCGGGCTGGTGGCTTCTCGAATCAAAGAGAAATATCATCGTCCGGTCTTTGCCTTTGCAGAAAGTAGTGATACGGAATTAAAAGGCTCAGGGCGTTCGATTCCCGGTCTTCATATGCGAGATGCATTAGAACGACTTGATCAGCTGCATCCAGATTTGATTTTGAAATATGGTGGCCACGCCATGGCTGCAGGACTTTCGGTTCAAAAAGAAAAACTCGAGGCATTTCGTCGGCATTTTACAGCATTGGTGAGTGAATGGCTGACTGCAGAGCAGTTGGAGGGCGTGATTCTGACCGATGGTGAACTATTCTCGGATGAACTCACACTCGGTTTTGCGGATCAACTTCGTCAGGCTGGCCCTTGGGGGCAGGCTTTCCCTGAACCTAGTTTTGACGGCATTTTTCGATTGCGGCATCAACGACTGGTCGGTGGTAAACACTTGAAAATGGAAGTGGAGCTGCCAGGTGGCCCTTGTGTCGATGCGATTGCTTTTAACGTTGATCTCAAACGTTGGCCGGATGCATCAACCAAACAGGTACAATTAGTATATCGATTAGATGTGAATGAATGGCGTGGTCAGCAATCGGTTCAGTTGCTGGTGGAACATTTGTTTCCTGCTTAAATGAATCTCATTTATTCCTGAAAGCGAGCTGCTTTGGGTTCGGTTGAGTTTTATTAAACCAATTCAGGGCAGATTGCGTGGAGTTGATCACATAAGCCTGTTTATTCTGCGTCCTATCCGGTAAAATACGCCGTTTTTTTCATCCGACCAAAGTTAAGAGAGAATCCCTTCAATGTTTGAAGTGAATCCTGTATTGAATAAACTCAAGGAGCTGTCTGAACGGACTGAACTCCTGAGGGGGTACCTTTGACTACGACGCAAAGAAAGAGCGTCTAGAAGAAGTAAGTGCCGAATTAGAACAACCTGAAGTCTGGAATGAGCCGGAAAAGGCGCAGGCATTAGGCAAAGAGCGCGTTGCGTTAGAAGGTGTGGTGAAAACCATCGATGACCTGACGCAGGGCGCTGAAGATATCGAATTGCTGGTATCAATGGCCGTTGAAGGTGAAGACGAAGATACCTTCCATGAAGCGGAAGCTGAATTAGCTGTTCTCGAGAAAAAACTCGAAGATCTGGAATTCCGCCGCATGTTCTCTGGTCAGCACGACGCATCCGATTGCTATATGGATATTCAGTCTGGTTCGGGCGGTACCGAAGCACAGGACTGGGCCAATATGGTATTGCGTATGTACCTGCGTTGGGGTGACGCTCATGGCTTTAAACCAGAACTGATTGAATGCTCAGAAGGCGAAGTTGCCGGTGTTAAATCTGCAACCATTAAATTTACTGGCGAATATGCATTCGGTTGGCTGCGTACTGAAACAGGTGTTCACCGTTTAGTCCGTAAATCGCCGTTTGACTCTGGTGGTCGTCGCCATACATCTTTCTGTTCTGCGTTTGTCTATCCGGAAATTGATGATGATTTCGAAATTGAAATCAATCCGGCAGATCTGCGTATCGACGTTTACCGCGCTTCTGGTGCGGGTGGTCAGCACGTTAACCGTACAGAATCTGCGGTTCGTATTACCCACATTCCGACCAATACCGTCGTGCAGTGTCAGAACGACCGTTCGCAGCATAAGAACAAAGATCAGGCAATGAAACAGTTACGTGCAAAATTGTACGAACTTGAATTGCAAAAACAGAACGCAGAAAAACAAGCTCTGGAAGATACCAAATCTGATATCGGCTGGGGCAGCCAGATCCGTTCTTACGTATTAGATGATTCGCGCATTAAAGATTTGCGTACCGGTGTCGAAACCCGTAACACGCAATCCGTTCTCGATGGCGATCTGGATAAATTCATCGAAGCCAGCCTGAAATCAGGTCTGTAATCTAAGCAGGTATTAAAATGTCAGAACAAAATCAAACTCAAGAAAATGAATTAGACGTTCAGGAATTTAATAACGAGATGGCACAACGCCGCTCGAAGCTGGCTGACCTGCGTACCAAGGGCAATCCATTCCCGAACGACTTCCGTCGTGAACAGATTTCTAGCGATATTCATGCTGAATTTGGTGATAAATCAAATGAAGAGCTGGAAGCAGACAAACATTACGTGACGATCGCTGGTCGTATTATGACTCGCCGTATCATGGGTAAAGCGTCTTTCGCAACCCTGCAGGATATGGGTGGCAAAATTCAGATCTACGTAACACGTGATGATCTGCCAGAAGGTTTCTACAACGAACAGTTCAAAAAATGGGACTTGGGTGACATCGTTGGTGTTGTCGGTTACCTGTTTCGGACTCAGACTGGTGAACTCTCTGTTCATACAACAGGCATTCGTCTGCTGACGAAAGCACTGCGTCCGCTGCCAGAAAAACATAAAGGTCTGACAGACCAGGAAGCACGTTGCCGTCAACGCTACCTGGATCTGATCGCGAACGAAGATTCACGTAAAACATTCCTGGTTCGTAACCAAGTGATTAACGGTATCCGTAACTTCCTGAACAGCAAACGCTTCATGGAAGTTGAAACACCAATGATGCAGGTTATTCCTGGTGGTGCTTCTGCGCGTCCGTTCATCACGCATCATAATGCGCTGGATATCGACATGTATCTGCGTATCGCACCAGAACTGTATCTGAAACGTCTGGTTGTGGGTGGTTTTGAGCGTGTTTACGAAATCAACCGTAACTTCCGTAACGAAGGTATTTCTGTTCGTCATAACCCTGAATTCACCATGCTGGAATTCTATATGGCGTATGCAGATTACAATGATCTGATGGATCTGACCGAAGAGATGCTGCGTACATTAGCGCAGGATATTCACGGCACCACTGTCATTCGTTACGCAAAAGATGGCGAAGAAGGGATCGAAATCGATTTTGGCAAACCATTTGAGCGTTTGACCATGGTGGAAGCGATCGTGAAATATGGCAACGATGTGAAAGCTGAAGAACTGACTACACTGGAAGGTGCAGTTGCAGTTGCTAAACGTCACCATATCGAACTGATGAAGAGCTGGGAACTGGGTCATGTGATCACTGCCATCTTCGAAGAAACAGCAGAACACATGTTGCATCAGCCAACTTTCATCACTGAATACCCAGCTGCAGTGTCTCCACTGGCGCGTCGTAACGATGAAAACCCTGAAGTAACCGACCGTTTTGAGTTCTTCATCGGTGGTCGTGAAATTGCAAACGGCTTCTCTGAGCTGAACGATGCAGAAGACCAGGCTGAACGCTTCAAAGCACAGGTTGCTCAGAAAGAAGCAGGTGATGACGAAGCAATGTTCTACGACGCAGACTTCGTGACCGCACTGGAACACGGTATGCCGCCAACAGCTGGTCAGGGTATCGGTATTGACCGTCTGGTCATGCTGTTCACCAACAGCCATACCATCCGTGACGTAATTCTGTTCCCGGCATTGCGCCCGAACAACAAGTAAACCGGATTTAATCAGAAACGGCTCCGGTAAAGGGGCCGTTTTTTTTCAAAGGAAAAGCTCGTGCTTAGTACCAACAATATTACGATGCAGTTTGGCAGTAAGCCGCTGTTTGAAAACATTTCAGTCAAGTTCGGTGGCGGAAACCGCTACGGTCTGATTGGTGCCAACGGTTGTGGTAAATCAACCTTCATGAAAATTATGGGCGGTGATTTAGAGCCAACTGGCGGTAACGTTTCGCTCGATCCGAACGAGCGTATCGGTAAACTGCGTCAGGATCAGTTCGCTTACGAAGACATGCGTGTATTAGACGTTGTCATGATGGGGCACACAGAAATGTGGGCTGCAATTCATGAACGTGATGCAATTTACGCAAACATGGAAGCAACTGACGAAGATTACATGCGTGCAGCAGAGCTGGAAGGTGTAGTTGCTGAGTTTGACGGTTACACAGCAGAAGCTCGTGCGGGTGAATTATTACTGGGTGTTGGGATTCCGCTTGAACAACATCGAGGCCCGATGAGCGAAATCGCTCCTGGCTGGAAACTGCGTGTGTTATTGGCTCAGGCTCTGTTCTCAAATCCAGACATTCTGTTACTCGACGAACCAACCAACAACTTGGATATCAACACTATCCGCTGGTTGGAAGAAACGCTAAATAACCGTGAAAGTACCATGGTTATCATTTCGCATGACCGTCACTTCTTGAACATGGTATGTACGCACATGGCGGATCTGGATTACGGTGAATTACGCGTGTATCCAGGTAACTACGATGATTATATGACTGCTGCGACTCAGGCGCGTGAACGTCTGTTAGCTGATAATGCGAAGAAGAAAGCACAGATTGCTGATTTGCAATCGTTCGTTTCTCGTTTCAGTGCGAACGCGTCTAAATCTCGTCAGGCAACTTCTCGTCTGAAGCAGATTGATAAGATCCAACTGGAAGAAGTGAAAGCTTCCAGCCGTCAGAACCCGTTCATTCGTTTTGAACAAGAGAAGAAATTGTTCCGTAACATTCTTGAAATCGAGAATCTGAGCAAGGGTTACGACAACGGTCCGTTGTTTACGGGTTTCAGACTGATGGCCGAAGTCGGTGAGAAAATCGCTGTACTCGGTACCAACGGTGTCGGTAAAACCACGTTGATCAAAACGCTGGTGGGCGAGTTAACGCCGGACACTGGTTCAATCAAATGGTCTGAAAACGCAAAAATTGGTTATTACGCACAGGACCATGCGGAAGACTTCGAATCTGATCTGACTGTTTTTGAGTGGATGTATCAGTGGAAAGCTGAAACTGATGATGAACAGGCAATCCGTAGTGTGTTGGGTCGATTATTGTTCAGCCAGGATGACATTAAGAAGAAAGCGAAGGTGTTATCGGGTGGTGAAAAAGGTCGTATGTTGTTTGGTAAGCTGATGTTACAGAAACCGAACATCCTGATCATGGACGAACCGACCAACCACTTGGATATGGAATCAATCGAGTCATTGAACCTGGCGCTGGAAATGTATCAGGGCACATTGATTTTCGTATCGCATGACCGTGAGTTTGTAAGCTCTCTGGCCACTCGTATTCTGGAAGTAACACCAGAGAAAATCATCGACTTTGGTGGTAACTACGAAGATTATCTGCGTAGTCAAGGTATCGAATAAGCCTGTCTGTTGATAGAAAAAAGCCCGCTGAGAAATCAACGGGCTTTTTTTAACTGAGTCGGCAGATGAATCGTCAACAGGAATAATTTCCCCGACACGCCGTAAACTCATCCCTGAGGGCTCCACCGCGCCATCCATGGCGCAGAGGGTCGTTGAATTTTTTCCTGTAGCCGCACAGCAACATCAGTTGGTGTTATTAAACTATTGAACCCCATAGATCATATTCGTCAGCGTGTTCAATTTTCACTTTAACGATATCACCTGGTTTCACTGATTTTTCGTCGTTCAGGTAAACCACGCCATCAATTTCTGGCGCATCTGCAAAGCTACGGCCAATCGCACCTTCCTCATCCACTTCATCGATGATCACATCCAGTTCACGACCGATTTTCGCTGCGAGACGACGAGCAGAGATCTGCTGCTGCAGTTCCATAAAGCGGTGGAAACGCTCTTCTTTCACTTCTTCTGGAACTGGATCTGGCAACTCATTGGCTTTCGCACCGTCAACCGGGCTGTATTTGAAGCAACCGACGCGATCCAGTTCTGCTTTCTCAAGGAAATCGAGCAGCATCTGGAAGTCTTCTTCTGTTTCCCCAGGGAAGCCGACAATGAAAGTAGAACGCAGAGTCAGATCTGGGCAGATACGGCGCCATTCCTGAATTCGCTCCAGTGTACGTTCAACCGCACCCGGACGTTTCATCAGTTTCAGAATACGTGGGCTTGCATGCTGTAACGGGATATCCAGATATGGCAGGATTTTTCCTTCAGCCATTAATGGAATTACATCATCCACATGTGGGTAAGGGTAGACGTAATGCAAACGAACCCACATACCCATTTTCGCTAATTCTTCACACAGACCCAGCATGCTGGTTTTAACTGGTTGGCCTTCGTAGAAACCAGTGCGGTGTTTCACATCAACACCATACGCAGATGTATCTTGTGAAATGACCAGAATTTCTTTCACGCCTGCATTTTTCAGGCGTTGCGCTTCACCTAACACTTCACCAATGGTACGGCTGTCTAAATCGCCACGCATTGAAGGAATAATGCAGAATGTGCAGCGATGGTTACAACCTTCGGAAATTTTCAGATAAGCGTAATGCTTTGGCGTCAGTTTGACACCTTGTTCCGGCACCAAACTGGTGAACGGGTTATGTTCTGGTTTCGGCGAGTATTTATGAACGTGGCCTAACACCTGTTCGTAAGCATGTGGGCCAGAGATTTCCAGCACCTTTGGATGCACTTCACGGATCTGATCTTCTTTCGCACCTAAGCAACCAGTAACAATGACCTTGCCATTTTCTTGCAGTGCTTCGCCGATAGCTTCCAGAGATTCCTGAACTGCGCTGTCGATAAAACCGCAGGTGTTTACAATCACCAGTTCCGCATTATCGTAGTTGTTGACGACACGCTCCGCATCAACCAAATTCTTTGGACAACCAAGGCTTACAAACCCGATTTTGGAAGGCTGTGTTTTATCATTCATAGTGTTCAAATATTGCTCAATTTCTGCTGTTGAGAAAAACGGCGCATGATACCTTTTTCACACTCTGAATACATCTTTTATCTGCAAGTTTTCAGGTGAAATGATCACTATCGGCTTTTGCTTTGTTTGGCAGGGTTTCGATTTGAACGTGAAAATTTTTAGGCTAATTCAAGAATCAGCCCAGACTGTGTCAATTGACCTGCAATTTCCTCAGGTAATCCTTTATCTGTGATGACATGCGTCATCTGAGAAAGTGGATCAGCACAAAACAGGCTATATGCGCCATATTTGCTGCTATCAGCCAATAAAACGCGTTTGCGTGCATTCGTACACAAATCATGTTTTAAGGATGCTTTCTCTTCGGTAGGTGTTGTGATCCCTTTATCCAGGCTCCAGGAGTTACAACTCATGAAAGCAATATCAGGATTGATACTTCTCAGCAGTTTCCGACCATGTTCACCGACACAAGACTGGCTGCTGTCATCAATACGGCCACCAATAATCGTTACTTCGATTTGTTTAAATTCACATAAAAACAAGGCGATATGCAAGTCAGCTGTAATAACCCTGATGGTTAAATGGGTCAAATTACGGGCTAACTCCATCATGGTTGTACCGGCATCAAGAACAACCGAATCTCCATTTTGGACTAATTTTGCTGCGGCTTCTGCAATGGCTCTTTTTTCTGGTTGTTGCTTATGAATTTTTTCATCAGTGGTTGGTTGCGTTGGGATAAAACGATTGAGTGTAACGCCACCATGACTACGACTAATAAGCCCCATTTCATCAAGCTTAATCAGATCACGACGAATTGTTGCTGGTGAAGCCGTTGTGGCGTCAACCAATTTTTCCACTGTGACCAAATTATGGCTTTTTAAGTAATCAAGGATCTGATCTAAACGAGGCTTACCAGTCATAGTTCTATTCTTTATGCTAATTGCATTGCCAGTTGAATGGAGATGGCCATACTTTCGGCTTTGGCTTTACCTGTCCAGGCAATGTCAAATGCCGTGCCATGATCCGCAGAAGTACGGATAAATGGTAATCCGGCTGTGATATTTACGCCATCATAGAAGCCCAATAACTTCAATGGAATATGGCCTTGATCATGATACATGGCCACAACCATATCATACTGTCCTTCATAAGCTTGCAAATATACAGTATCAGGAGGGCATGGACCGTACACATCAATACCCTTCGCTTTCATGGTTTTGATTGCAGGGGAGACGAAATTGATTTCTTCATCGCCGAACAGACCATTTTCACCGGCATGTGGATTGACGCCTGCAACGGCAATACGTGGATTCTCAAAACCAACTCGTTTGAGGAATTTGTCAGCGATATCCACCACTGTGCAAATTCGTTCTTGAGATAGGGTATCGAGGAACTTACGCAGGGCAATATGTGTTGTGACATGAATGACTTTCAATTTATCGGTGTACAACACCATTGCATAATCACTGCTGTGGGTTAATTCAGCCAATAGCTCTGTATGTCCTGGATAAATATGACCAGCAGTATGAAGCGCTTCTTTATTCAGAGGGGCTGTTGCGATGGCAAAGACTTCACCTGCCATTGCTAATTCGCTCGCTTTTTTCACACAGCGGTAAGCCAGATCACCTGCTTCCGCTTGAACTTTACCCGGAATCAAACGATCTGGATGTGCCAGTGGTTCATCAATGATGTTGATAACGCCTGGTTTGAATTCGGCATCGCTTACTTTTTGGATCACATTGAGTTGTGCGGCCGGTGTGATGTTTAGATCCAAAATCCGTTGTAATGTCTGTGCGCAACCTACTACGACAGCAGGCGCACCAACTAAATCACCTTCAGATAATGCTTTAATAATAATTTCCGGGCCAATACCAGCAGGGTCGCCCATGGTCACAGCAATAACTCTACTCACTTGCTTTCTCCTCAACAAAATTGATGACATCCAGGAAGGTATGTTTCTGACCGAATCCACCTGCTTTCGTCATAACGGGTATGTGGTTAATTGAACAATTTGAAAAATATCCCCAGGGAACACAGCCCCCGATTTGACCTTTGATGTCAAAAAAATCAGCGTGATAAATGTTTGCAACGGACGTTGCGATATCACCACCAGAAAGGAAAAGACCGCCAATCGGTAGATGACTGCCAATAATCAAGGTGGTGAGTTTGCCCATGAACTGACTGATTTGATTTCCCAGTTCATGTCTTGAAAGGTTATTTGCAAGGCACAGATTGTTTACCTGCTCTCTTGCTTCAGATGAGCAATTCGTTTTGACAATGCAATGCTGTTTATTTTTGAGTGCAGATAAAGCATGCATACAGAACATATCTAATAACTGTTGTTCTGATTGGGTAAACAAATCACCAACATTCAATTCCAGGATCTGAATATTCCGGAAGTGCTTTGCATATTCTATTTGTGATTGAGTGATTTCACTCATTGTTCCAATCATGCTCAATAAAGGTGAAGCATTCTGATTGAGGGAACGCTTTCGTTGCTGAACAAATGCGCCTGCTAAACCTGCCGAGCCGACGAGTAATGGTTTTCGTTCCAATTGAAAAGCAACTTCAATAATCCGTTGAAGATCTGATTCAGTTTCTGCATCAGCAACAACAATTGATGGACCATGCTGTGCTAATTGATTCAAAAGAGCATAAATATCTGCTGATTGAAATTGCTCAACTGTCAGTGTTGTAACTGGAATATTGGTTTGCGTTCCGATGATTTCTTTGATTGAAGAAGAATGGACAGGTGTCTTTGGATCCGTTGCAAACTCTGTTTCTGTGATCAATTTACCATGCACATAACAGTTGCCATTGTTGATGATTCGTCCTGATACTGGGTATGCAGATGAAAGAATCGCTAAATTGAGATCTGCCTCTAGTAATACAGATTCAATTTCAGCGCCAATATTTCCACGTAAGGTAGAATCAATCTTCTTAAAAACCCTCTGATTACTCGATTCTCTGCAAATGGCTCTGACTAAATTGGCAACTCTTTGTGATGCATCATTCTTAGATAGTGAACGACTATCGCTGTTCACGATCAAATGACTTTCCTGAGGAATACATCCTGCTTTTTCTGTGTTCAGTAATACGCTGGCCACTTCTGCATGCTGACTAAACTGAACTCCGACATCATTAGCGCCGGTAAAGTCATCTGCAATCACCAGTACATAATCTTCTTTCATTACACAACTCATCCAAAGGAATCTCCAAAATACAGGAGTGATTATATTCAATCATAAATGATTATATGTGAGCAAGTTCAAATTATTTGAAGATGATTTGATTTATAAATATCACCACAAAATCAGTCATGGTTTGGTCACTAGTACCTACAGTAGAGGTTGAAGGGAAAAATGAATATCAATAGTACGATCATCAGCGGTGCTGGCGCTGCTAACGAATTGCAATACATATTTCAGGGGATGAAAAGAACGTTAGTCATTACAGATTCAAATGTTGTTCGTTTGTCTCCAGTACAAAAAATCGTTGAGCAAATCCAATCATGTGTTCAGGAATGCCTCATTATTGATACTGTTCCTCCTGAGCCAAGCCATCAAAACGTTGCTGAGATTCTGAAACAAACATCTATCAATGGTGTTGATATTGTTGTTGGTATTGGTGGTGGTAGCGTTCTTGATGTGGCGAAGTTGATGTCTTTGCTTTGTGTGAATGATCCGAATGTTTCGCTTGATACTTTATTAGCTGGTCAGAAGCCAACGACCAAAGTTAAATCACTTCTCATCCCAACAACAGCTGGTACTGGTTCTGAAGCAACACCAAATGCAATTTTGGCGATTCCTGAAAAAGAAACCAAGGTGGGCATCATTTCTCCAGTCATGTTGCCAGACTATGTTGCGCTTTTGCCTGAACTGACGGTCACAATGCCTTCTCATATTCTGGCTTCAACGGGTATTGATGCGCTTTGTCATCTGATTGAGTGTTTTACTTCGAATGTAGCGAACCCGGTAAGTGATAATTATGCGCTTATTGGTATGAAAAAATTATTTGCCAGCATTGAAACTGCGTTTGATGAGCCAAGTAATTTAGAAGCGAAGTTAAATATGTTGTGGGCTTCATATTATGGCGGGGCAGCCATCGCGCACGCCGGTACTCATTTAGTTCATGCGATGTCGTATCCTTTAGGCGGTAAATACCATATTCCTCATGGTGTTGCGAATGCAATTCTATTAGCACCGTGTATGCGTTTTATTCGTGAGTGTGTCGTCGATAAATTTGCACAGGTTTATGATTTATTACCGAATGCTGAATCAAACTTAACGAATGAAGACAAATCAATCGCCTTGGTGAATTATTTCGATGATCTGGTTTGTAAGTTGAAATTGCCAACCAAACTATCTGAATTGAATATTTATCCCGATGAAATTCCATCTTTAACAAAAGCAGCCTTTGATGTTCATCGATTAATTAAAAATGTTCCAATGCAAATCGACGCTGCCGGTATTAATCAGATTTATTCAAATATTGCGTAATTAGGAATAGAAATAAAATGAAAGAAATTACTGGTGTTTATACTGCAATTGTGACTCCTATCGATCAGGATGATGTTGTAAACAGAAAGGCGCTCAGAGAGCAAGTTTCAAGACAAATATCTTTCGGAAATAATATTTTTTGTAACGGAACAAATGGCGAATTTTTTGCCTTAAGTGATTCTGAAAAATTACGTGTCACTGAAATCTGTCTGGATGAAGCCGCTGGTCGAAAAAGCGTTATGACCCATATTGGTTGTGTATCTACAGATGCAACAATCCGTTTAGGTAAACAAATTGAACATATGGGTGTCGATGCCGTATCAGTGATAACGCCTTGGTTTGCAGCTTTACGTCGTTCAGATTTAATCACGCACTTTCAACGAGTTGCAGATGCGATGACGGTTCCTGTGTATCTCTATAATATTCCTGCTCGTACAGGAAATACGATCACTCCGGATATGGCTGAAGAGTTGGCTGCACATCCAAATATCAAAGGGATCAAGGATAGTGCTGGTTCTTATGAAAGTTTGCATGCTTTCCATGAGGTCAGCAAAAGAACAACAGATTTTTCAGTATTAACCGGTCCTGACTCATTAATTCTTCGTGGATTTAAAGAGGGTAGTGTGGGCTGTATTTCTGGAATCGCAAATATTATTCCAGATAAAGTAAATGCTGTTTGGGAAGGATTTAAAAACAATCAGGAGGTCGATTCTATTCAGGATGAAATTAATAACATTAGAACGGAATTATATGGTTTAGCATTTTCACCAGCAGTAGTTAAAAAATGTGTATCGCTCATGGGGTTTGATGTTGGTGAAAACCGATATCCTGTTGTATTTCATGAAGATGATGTGAATAAAATTAAAGTAATAATGAAAAACTTCAAACTCATCTAACAACATTTAATTAGTTTGTAGGAAGCCACTTTTTATTGGTGGCCTCTTGCTCTATGCCTGAGAGGAACGTATGAACAATTTTAGCTCTGCCGATACGCTATTAATTATAGGAATAGTAATCGCATATATTGCGCTTACAACTTGGATGACATATCGGTTAAGAAGTAAAAGCAATAGTGAATTTATGGAAGGCTCTAAAGCCATGCCGGCACTTATTGTCGGTGTATTATTAATGTCTGAATTCATTGGTGCTAAATCGACAATTGGTACCGCTCAATCCGCATTTGAAAATGGTTTTGCGGCATCATGGTCAATTATTGGTGCTGCGATTGGCTTCCCTTTATTTGGTCTGATCCTGGTAAAACGAATTTACAATACTGGGAAAGTAACCATCTCTGGTGCAGTTGCTGAAAAATATGGTCAGTCTACCAAAAACATCATTTCAATCATCATGATGTATGCGCTGTTATTAGTGAACGTGGGTAACTATGTCAGTGGTGCTGCAGCAATTTCTACAGTTTTACACGTAACCTTACCTGTTGCGGCTGTGATCACTGCAATCGTTAGTACTTTCTATTTCGCTTTTGGTGGTATGAAAGGTGTTGCATATGTGACTGTATTCCATAGTGCGATGAAATATTTCGGTGTATTAGTCATCCTGTATTACGCATTGCATTTAACCGGTGGTTTCTCGCCAATGATTGAGAAAATGCCTGATTTCTACTGGACATGGGACGGTAAAATTGGCGCAAACACAATTGTTGCGTGGTTAGTTGGTACCATTGGTTCGATTTTCTGTACACAGTTCGTTATTCAGGCGATTTCATCAACTAAAGATGCTGCTTCTGCAAAACGCGCAACCATGGTGGCATTCTTCTTCTGTATGCCTATTGCGCTGGCGATTGCTGCTATCGGTGTGTGTGCGAAATACTTGTACCCAGATATGAAGAGCCTGTATGCATTACCAATCTTCATTCAGGACATGTCACCTGTGATGGCTGGTTTGGTAACAACATCATTAGTTGCTTCAATTTTCGTGAGTGTGAGTACCGTTGCGCTGGCGATCACGTCACTGGCAATCAAAGATTTTTATGTGCCATATTTCAAACCAACAGATGCACAAGAATTCCGTATGACCCGTATTCTTTCGCTGGTGATCGGTTTCTTACCGCTGGTGTTTGTACTGTTTGTTCCTGAAATTCTGAAATTATCGTTCTTTACCCGTGCAATCCGCTTGTCAATTACTGTTGTTGCCATTATCGCATTCTATCTGCCTTTCTTCCGCAGTACGCGTGGCGCAAACGCAGCACTGCTAGGTGCCGCAATTGGTACGACAGTGTGGTATCTGCTGGGCGATCCATTCGGTATTAACAATATGTATGTTGCGTTAGCGACTCCAGCAATCATTATGTTCTTAGATTACATGATCCCAAATAAAGCAAAACAACGTGATGCTTTAGCAAATGAACTGAATGATGCTGTACCTCAAAACGCTGGTAAATAGGAAATAACCATGTCTCAAGAAGTTGTAACTGTAGACCGTTCAGGTTTGATTGAAAGAGTTGGTGATGATCGTATCGAGGCTTATCTGCCTTCAGAATGCCCTCAGAACCATGCTGCCAACATTTATCCGATGCCGGATGGTGACCTGTTATGTGTCTGGTTTGGTGGTACACAGGAAGGGATTGCGGATATTTCCATCTTTATGTCCCGTTTGAAAAAAGGAGACCAGAAATGGTCTCCCGCTGTGAAATTGTCAGAAGATCCAACCCGTTCTGAACAGAACCCTGTGTTATTCCTGGATCCTGAAAACGTACTTTGGCTGTTATACACCGCGCAGAAATCAGGCAATCAGGACACTGCGATTGTTCGCTATCGTCAATCTCACGATATGGGGCATACATGGGGCGACATTAACGTGTTACTGGATCAACCCGGTACCTTTATTCGCCAACCAATTACTGTTCTGAACAATGGTGATTGGTTACTGCCGGTGTTCTATTGCCGCGTGAAACCAGGTGAAAAATGGGTCGGTAATTATGATGTCAGCGCGGTGAAGATCTCTTCTGATAAAGGTCAGACCTGGCGTGATGTTGAAGTACCAGAGAGTACAGGATGTGTCCATATGAACGTCGTCCTCTTAAAAGATGGCTCTTTACTGGCCTTGTACCGGAGTCGTTGGGCTGACTTTATTTATGAAAGTCGCTCTGTAGACAATGGCAATACATGGTCAGCGCCTGTTCCTACTGTGTTACCGAACAATAATTCATCAATTCAAGCGACTGTGCTGGAAAATGGTCACGTAGCAATGGTGTTCAATAATATGAGCGCTGCGGATTGCACGGAACGCCGTCTGTCTCTGTATGACGAAATTGAAGATGACGAAGATACAGGTAAGGTTGAGGCGACTATCCCAACTGAAGGACGATCAGCTTTCTGGGGGGCACCACGCGCACCAATGACGCTGGCGATTTCAGAAGATAACGGTAAAACCTGGCCTTATCTGAAGAATATTGAGATCGGCGATGGTTTCTGCATGACCAATAACTCTCAGGAAAAGTTGAACAGAGAGTTCTCTTATCCAAGCATCAAGCAAGGGTTAGACGGCAAATTACATATCGCGTTCACGTACTTCCGTCAGGCGATTAAATATGTGTCTGTCAGTGAAGACTGGGTGAAATGATCTGGATGGGCACAGCATGACTGTGCCCAATTTCTGAGGGATGAAAAATGATCCACGGCAATATTAATAATCTTGAATTAGCAACGTTACCCCCAGTATTAAAATCGATTGTGGGTGGGTTTTGTGCTGACTTTAATAAAGTCTGCGCAATGGAAGACGGCAAATATGAATTTGATAATTGGTTTGTGACGATCAGTTCGGTCATGACTGATCTGGCAGTTAATCGCCATACCGAATTTCATCGTGAATTTATGGATATCCAATTGATCCTTTCCGGGAATGAAATTATTGCTTATGACTCGCTGAATCTGTCTGATGAGCCTGCTTTCGAGAAAAAGCCCGATTTGTATATTCTGGAAAAACCAGTACTCCGCAATCGCATCATTTTATCTGCCGGTGAGTTTTTAACATTCTATCCAGGCGAAGCGCATCAAGCACTTTGTGCTGTTGGTGAACCGGCTTTGGTGAAGAAAGCGGTATTTAAAATTCCTATGTCTTTGCTTAAACAGGCTTCTTTATGAAAAAAGCGCTTGTCACAGGGGTATCTTCAGGGATTGGAATGGCCATTTGCCGATTTTTGTTAGCTAAAAATTGGCATGTGATTGGCGTATCTCGTCGTCATTCTGATTTTGATCATCCAAACTATGAACACCATTCAATTGATATTACAGAAACACAGCAACTGTCGGCGTTTTTGAATACGTTGCCGCAATTGAATGCTGTTGTTCATGCCGCTGGTCTGATGGCGTCTGCGCCGTTGGGGCAGTTAGATCCGGAGATGGGAGAGAAGCTGTGGCAACTCCATGTAAAAGCACCTGAAATGATGCTCAATCAATTAATACATCAGATGCCAGATGGGAGTCGAATTGTGTTAATTGGTAGTCGTACATCGAATGGTGCGGTAAACCGAAGCCAATATGCTGCTACAAAATCAGCTATGATCGGCATGGTTCGAAGCTGGGCAAAAGAATTGGCACCACGTCAGATCACAGTCAACATTGTCGCACCTGCCGCAACAGATACACCCATGTTGCATGACCCAAACAGAACATCATCACCACCCGTGTTACCACCAATCGGTCGATATATTCAACCGGATGAAGTCGCTGCGATGACTGAGTTTTTGTTATCGGATTTAGGTGGTGCGATAACCGGGCAGCAATTGCTGATTTGTGGCGGTTCTTCATTGTAAATCTACTGAATTTGATATTGGTAACTTCGTGAGAAATGGCAGTCCGAAAGTTTCTACGCGGCTATCGCACGCGAAAGCAGGAAGCGTTAGCGTGTGGTTACCACTCTGGATTGGTAATTTTACAGCGAATAAGTAGACTGAGGCTCTCTGATTAAGGAGCTTTTAGTGACATCACCTTTCTCTATTTTTCATGATTGGCCGCTGCATCGTCGGATTTTGGCGATTGCTTTGCCCATGGTGCTATCGAATATCACGGTTCCATTGCTTGGATTGGTGGATGCTGCAGTTATCGGTCATCTCGCTCACCCATGGTATCTCGGTGGTGTTGCCTTAGGCGGCACCATGATCAGCATCTCTTTTTGGTTGCTTGGCTTTCTACGCATGTCAACGACTGGGATGACCGCACAGGCATATGGCGCTCAAAATGGCCACGAGATGGGAAAGGTGTTACTGCAAGGTATCAGTGTCGCGCTATTTTTTGCTGCGTTATTTCTCATCTTCCACCCGCTGATTCTTGAACTATCTTTCTTTTTGAGTGATGCCAGTAATGAAGTGAAGCATTCAGCTGAAACCTATTTTTCGATTCGCATTTGGAGTGCGCCAGCATCTCTTACCAATTATGTCATTTTAGGATGGCTACTCGGGGTTGGTCGTTCAAAACAGGCGATGTGGATGGTGATTGTGACCAATGTATGCAATATCGTCCTCGATCTTCTGTTTGTGATGGGTCTTGAATGGCAGGTGACTGGCGCGGCAGCAGCATCGGTCTTAGGCGATGTGTTCGGGATGCTGCTTGGCATCATTTTTATGCGCAAAACTTGGCAAAGGCTTGCTTTACCACCGCTGCGAGAAGTTTTTCAGAGAATTGGGCAAAACGCTGGACGACTTTTATCACTAAACAGAGATATTTTTCTTCGTTCGCTCTGTTTACAGGCGGTGTTTGCAACCATGACGTTTTATGCCGCTTCTCTTGGCGACAATATCATTGCCGCCAATGCCGTACTGATGAGTTTTGTCATGGTGATTTCCTATGCGATGGATGGTTTCGCCTATGCAGTGGAAGCCTTGATTGGCAGGGCTATCGGTCAAAAGCGTGATGATCGGCTACTCGAATCGCTGTTTGCCAACTGTATGTGGGGATTTCTTATCTGTGTCGGTCTGTCACTCACGTTTTTCTTGGCCGGTCATAAGCTGATTAATTCGATGACAGATATCGAGAGTGTGCGCAATACTGCCTATGAGTATTTACCCTGGCTCATTGCGATGCCTCTGGTGTCACTGTGGTGTTTTATTTTTGATGGGCTATTTATTGGCGCGACGAAAGGGCGGGAGATGCGCAATGGAATGGTGGTTGCAATGATAAGTTTTGTGATGACGTTGGGAGCGACACAGTCTTTGGCGAATCATGGTTTGTGGCTTGCCATGAGTGTATTTATGGCGGTGCGCGGTATTACGCTGATTGTGATGTTTTTGGTGCAGTGGCGCAGACAGACATTTATTGCAGACCAGGCGTT
>QKFI01000284.1 GCA_003251455.1 Tolumonas sp. | reverse complement strand
CGAAATCGAAGAAGGTCTGATTTCTGATCAGTTCATGGACGCACAAGAGCGCATTGAACAACAACAGCAGGAAGCTAGTGAACTGGCAGCTGTTGCAGCACTGACACAAGATCGCGACTTCGGCTTCTAAGCCTTCTCGCTTGATACAAAAACGGCACCTTAGGGTGCCGTTTTTGTCATAAGCTATACAATGGGACAGAATAATCGCAAACTGAAGGTATGGTGTACGGTAATGAGTGATGATACGGGGTCGCTTTTGTATCTGTTTGAAGATCTGAAAAATTTATTGAAGACTTATTTGCCTGATGAGCAAGTCACACAGGTACAGGATGCTTTTATCGTTGCTCGTGATGCCCATGAGGGGCAGGCTCGTTCCAGCGGTGAACCCTATATTACCCATCCGGTCGCAGTCGCCACTATTTTGGCTGATATGCATCTGGATTATGAAACCATTTCTGCAGCCCTATTGCATGACGTTATCGAAGATACACCCGTTACCAAAGAGCAGCTGGCAGAACAATTTGGTGAGGCTGTTGCCGAGTTAGTTTCAGGCGTTTCGAAACTGGATAAACTCAAATTCCGGGATCATAAAGAGGCGCAAGCTGAAAACTTCCGCAAAATGGTGATGGCCATGGTGCAGGATATTCGCGTCATTCTGATTAAACTCGCAGACCGCACCCACAATATGCGCACACTGGGCGCATTACGCCCGGACAAGCGCCGTCGAATTGCGCGTGAAACCCTTGAAATCTTCTCTCCGATTGCAAACCGCTTAGGTATCCATACAGTAAAAACAGAGCTGGAAGAGCTCGGTTTTGAAGCACTCTACCCGATGCGTGCTCGTGTATTACGGGAATCTGTCAAACGCGCTCGTGGCAACAGAAAGGAAGTAATTGATTCCGTTCATGAAGAAATCACCGGACGCTTAGAAGAAAGTCATATTCCCTCGAAAGTTATGGGCCGGGAGAAAAATCTCTATTCCATCTACAACAAGATGGTCAAAAAAGAGTTACGTTTCTTCGAAGTGATGGACATCTACGCTTTCCGCGTCATTGTGCAGGATATTGATACCTGTTACCGCGTATTGGGCCAGATGCACAGCTTGTTTAAACCTCGTCCAGGCCGTTTTAAAGACTATATTGCGATTCCAAAAACCAACGGCTACCAGTCATTACATACGTCTTTGGTAGGACCGCACGGTGTCCCGGTTGAGATCCAGATCCGTACTGAATATATGGATCAGATGGCAGATAAAGGGGTTGCAGCACACTGGGCATATAAAACTGACAGTGATACAGCAGGCAGTACAGCTCAAGTACGCGCGCAGATGTGGATGAAAAATCTGCTCGAACTCCAACAAAGTGCTGGTAGTTCATTCGAATTTATTGAAAGCGTCAAAACTGATTTGTTCCCGGATGAAATTTATGTCTTTACGCCGGAAGGCAGAATTCACGAATTACCTGCGGGTGCAACTGCAGTCGACTTCGCTTACGCAGTACATACGGATATCGGGAACAGTTGCGTTGGCGCACGCGTCGATCGACAACCTTTCCCACTCAGTCGTCCGCTCACTTCCGGCCAGACGATCGAAATTATCACCGCCCCCGGCGCTCGTCCGAATGCAGCCTGGCTGAACTTCGTCGTGACATCTCGTGCCCGCACGAAGATCCGTCAGTACCTGAAAAATCTGCGTGCAGAAGAATCCATCATTTTAGGTCGGCGCCTATTGAGCCACTCGTTAGGCGGTAAAAAGTTCGAAGATATTCCGGCGGAGAATCTGCAGCAGGTCTTAGCAGATACCCGTCATGAAAATTTAGATGGGTTACTGGCAGATATCGGACTGGGCAACCAAATGAGTGTTGTCATCGCGCGTCGGTTACTCGGCCAACAGAGTGCAGAAACAAATAGACGTTCAACCTCCAGCGCACATCGCAAATTACCGATCCGCGGTGCTGGCGGTATGCTGGTGACCTTTGCAAAATGTTGCCGCCCTATCCCAGGCGATGCAATCATTGCACATATCAGCCCCGGTAAAGGTCTGGTTGTGCATCAGGAAAGTTGCCCGAATATTCGTGGTTATAGCCGTGAACCCGATAAGTACCAGCCAGTGCAATGGGATATGGAACATCTCGGCGAACAGGAATTCAAAACCAATATCGTCGTGGAAGTCGTGAATCATCAGGGCGTTCTGGCACAACTGGCAAACGTGATTGCGGCAACGGGTGCGAACATCCATGGGATCAGCACGGAAGAAAAAGACGCGCGAGTGTATCAGGTCAACCTGCTGATCACGGCAAAACATCGTGTCCACCTTGCCGACATCATGCGCAAAATCCGGGTCATGCCGGATGTGCTTCGCATCAACCGGACCACCAGCAAATTACGCAGTAAAGATTCAGACGCATGAATCCGGAACGTTTGGCGCGTATCCGGCAAATGATGGCGTTACGGCAGCCGGATTTGACGGTATGTCTGGAAGAAGTCAACAAAGCCCATAATGTTGCAGCGATCATCCGTACTTGCGATGCTGTGGGTATTCCTGATGTGCATGCAGTCTGGCCGCCAGCCATGCGTGAGAATTTCCGGGCAGCCAAAGGCAGTCAGAACTGGGTTAACCTGCATCAGTATGATTCAATTCAAGATGCCATGTCGGTACTCAGAGTAAAAGGGATGCAGATCTTAGCGACGCATATCTCGCCAAGAGCGGTGGATTTTCGTGAGATTGATTATACCCTCCCTACCGCAATTATTTTTGGTGCAGAAAAACATGGGATTAGCCAAACAGCATTGGAAATGGCTGATCAGGACATTATCATTCCCATGGTTGGAATGGCGCAGTCGCTGAATGTATCCGTTGCGAGTGCGCTCGTGTTATACGAAGCGCAACGTCAACGACAGG
>QKFI01000162.1 GCA_003251455.1 Tolumonas sp. | reverse complement strand
GCAACCAACTCTGTGCTGTGGTTCATGGGTGACGATATTCCACACGTACCAAACAAACGTGCGGGTGGTTTCGTGCTGGGCGGTAAAATTGCACCGATCTTCTTCAATACCATGGAAGATGCCGGCGCGCTGCCAATTGAACTTGATGTCAGCAAAATGGATACCGGCGACGTCATCGAACTGTATCCGTTCGAAGGCAAAGTGAAGCGTCAGGGTTCTGATGAAGTGATCTCAACGTTTGAACTGAAAACCGACGTATTGTTGGATGAAGTTCGCGCTGGTGGCCGTATTCCTTTGATCATCGGTCGTGGTCTGACTGACAAAGCGCGTGAAGCTTTGGGTTTAGACGCTTCTGACGTCTTTAAACGTCCGAAACCAGTCGCTGACAGTGGGAAAGGTTTCACGCTGGCACAGAAAATGGTTGGTAAAGCATGTGGTGTTGCGGGCATCCGTCCTGGCACTTACTGTGAACCAAAAATGACGACTGTGGGTTCTCAGGACACCACAGGCCCGATGACTCGTGATGAGCTGAAAGACCTGGCGTGCTTAGGCTTCTCTGCGGATCTGGTAATGCAGTCTTTCTGCCACACCGCAGCCTATCCGAAACCAGTCGACGTACAAACTCACCATTCGTTACCAGATTTCATCATGAACCGCGGCGGTGTTTCACTTCGTCCGGGCGATGGCATCATCCATAGCTGGCTGAACCGTATGTTGCTGCCGGATACTGTTGGCACGGGTGGTGACTCACATACTCGTTTCCCGATCGGTGTTTCTTTCCCTGCGGGTTCTGGTCTGGTTGCGTTTGCTGCTGCAACTGGCGTGATGCCACTGGATATGCCTGAATCCGTTCTGGTTCGTTTCAAAGGCGAACTGCAACCAGGTATCACATTGCGTGATCTGGTTCATGCGATCCCTTACAAAGCAATTCAGATGGGCTTACTGACTGTTGAGAAAGCCGGTAAGAAAAACATCTTCTCTGGTCGTATTCTGGAAATCGAAGGTCTGCCAAAACTGAAAGTGGAACAGGCGTTTGAATTGTCAGATGCGAGTGCCGAACGTTCTGCAGCTGGCTGTACCATCAAGCTGGATAAAGAACCAATCATCGAATACCTGAACTCCAACATCGTGATGTTGAAATGGATGCTGGCGGAAGGCTACGGCGACAAACGTACCATTGAACGTCGTATTGCGGGTATGCAGGAATGGCTGGCAAATCCAGAACTGATGGAAGCTGATGCTGATGCAGAATATGCAGCGGTGATCGAAATCGATCTGAATGACATCAAAGAGCCAATCCTGTGTGCGCCGAATGATCCGGACGACGCGCGTCTGTTATCGACCGTCGCAGGCGACAAGATTGATGAAGTCTTCATCGGTTCTTGTATGACCAACATTGGTCACTTCCGTGCGGCGGGCAAACTGCTGAACCAGTTCAAAGGTCAGTTGACAACGCGTCTGTGGATTGCGCCACCAACCAAGATGGATAAAGACCAACTGACCGAAGAAGGTTACTACGGTATCTTCGGCCGTGTTGGTGCGCGTACCGAGATCCCGGGCTGTTCTCTGTGTATGGGTAACCAGGCGCGTGTCGCGGATGGGGCAACGGTCGTTTCGACTTCAACCCGTAACTTCCCGAACCGTTTGGGTCAGGGTGCAAACGTCTATCTGGCTTCTGCGGAGCTGGCAGCGGTTGCTTCAATTATCGGTAAACTGCCAACTCCGGCAGAGTATCTGACCTATGCAAAAGAACTGAATGCAATGGCGGCGGATGTCTATCGTTACCTGAACTTTGATCAAGTACCTGCTTATACAGAAAAAGCAGATAGCGTGATCTTACAAGTGCCGGCATAATCCTGTTTTTTATGGTTAATGAAGGGCAAGTCACGGACTTGCCCTTCTTTTTTCATCTATCTTTTATTAAAGAAACAATGAAAGGCAAACGATACCAATAGGCTTGGTGTCAGGTAAAAGGAATGACCCGTATTGCCAATGTTCAGGAGCATAAAATATGGATCATGAGTTTGTCCGGGATATAGATGGTCGTTATATCGCTCGCTTATCAATGGGGCATGAAGCATTTGGTTCATGGCTCACGGATGAGTTAGGCACCGATCTGGGAAAGTGTAACGAGCTGTTGTCTGTTATCAAACATTTGCCATCGCAAGATGAAGGATACGAATTGGTTGGCGATGCATTCCGATTGTATCTGGATCAAGAAGCTGCGACCGTGAGTGCATTGGAGCTTCAATTTGAAACCAGCAGCGAGCAAAGTCAGGAGCTGGGGTTAAGCTATTATGATGATGAATTATTTGCTGCCTGCGGATTGGATGATTTTGAACAATTGCTGACCGCATGGCGTGACTTTATCAGTGAGCAATAACGGATAAATGTTCCAATTTGACGCCCCTTTTTGGGGCGTTTTTTGTGACCTGCCGGAACAAGGGGCATAAACTATTCAACAGAATAATCTGTGCATCTCATTTTATAAACTAATCATATGATATTTATATTGTTTTCATAAATGGCACAGACATTGAATTGTTTTCAATCAAGCCCAATTAACCAGGGAGTGGGAGTTTAAATATGAAACTTATCAGTGCAATTATCAAACCTTTCAAACTGGACGATGTCCGTGAAGCCGTTGCCGCATTGGGCGTCGACGGTATGACTGTTTCCGAAGTAAAAGGTTTCGGTCGTCAGAAAGGTCACACTGAATTATACCGTGGTGCAGAATATCAGGTTGATTTCCTGCCTAAAGTAAAACTGGATATCGCAGCTTCAGACGATAATGTTGAACCAATCATTGAAGCAATCAGCAAAGCGGCTTACACCGGTAAAATCGGTGACGGTAAAATCTTCGTTTACGATTTAGCGCATGTTGTTCGTATCCGTACCGGTGAAGCGGATGACGAGGCAATCTAAGCTAAATTGAACACACTTCGTGTTGTCTGAATCAGATATTGGGACCTTCGGGTCCCTTTTTTATTTTTCGGAAAAATAATTCACAAAATTATATAAAAAACGAGGAACTTTTCATTTCCTTACAATTCATACTGAGATAGTATTAATGATAATGATTATCATTAAATGGAATTTCGTATGAAAAAGATGAGTTTAATTGCACTGCTACTAGCCGGTTCTGTTCAAGCAAATCAAGAAATTAACGTTTATTCAGCCAGACAAGCTTATCTGATCGATCCGATCATTGATGCATTTGAAAAAGAATATGGCATTCAGGTCAATACTGTTTATGCCGAAGATGGACTAACAGAACGTTTGCAGCGTGAAGGGAAACATACGCCGGCAGATCTGGTATTAACTGTCGATATTAGTCGTCTGATGGAACTGGTTGAAAAAGATCTGGTTCAACCGGTTCAAAGTTCAGTATTAGAAGCAAATATTCCTGCTCAATATCGCGATCCGGAAGATCGCTGGTTTGCTTTAACCACTCGAGTCCGCAACATTTACACCTCTAAAGAACGCATGGGGCAGACTGAAAATCTGACTTACGAATCACTGGCTGAACCAAAATACAAAGGCAAAATTTGTACCCGCAGTGGAAAAGCGGCTTACAACGTTGCCCTTGTTGCTTCAATGATTGCGCATCATGGCGAAGCTGAAACCAAAACCTGGCTGGAAGGGTTAAAGGCGAATCTGGCACGTAAACCACAGGGGAATGATCGTGATCAGGTGAAAGCCATCAAAGAAGGGATTTGTGATTTATCGTTAGGTAATAGTTACTACCTAGGCAAAATGCTACAGGATAAAGAGCAGAAAACCTGGGCAGAAGCCGCCAATATTAACTTCCCGAACCAGCAGGATCGCGGCTCACACGTCAACGTGAGTGGCGTTGTCTTAACGAAATATGCCAAGAATAAAGATGCTGCGGTAAAGCTGATGGAATACCTTTCTTCTGATCCTGCCCAGAAACTTTATGCAGAGTTAAATATGGAATATCCGGTCAAACCGGGTGTGGAGCCATCTGCATTGGTTCAATCCTGGGGGACATTTATAGCGGATACATTACCGATTGCTGAAATCGCCAAATACCGTACACAAGCTGTCGCACTCCTTGATGAAGTCAAATTTGATCTCTAAGGAGCAGGCATGCGGTTGGCCCGTTACCGTCGATGGTTATACAGCAGTAGCGCGTTAGCGCTACTGCTCTTCTCGCCTATTTTTTCTTTATTTATCGAAGCATTTCAGATAGATACTGAATTATTAGCGCAACTTTGGCAAAGTGTTCTGCCAACTTATATTTCCAATTCCCTGTTCCTTGTGTTGGGTGTTGTTGCGCTATCTGTCTTGTTCGGCTTGCCTGCAGGTTGGATCATGGCGCGTTATCAATTGCCCGGTCATAAGATTCTGGAATGGGCACTGGTATTACCGTTAGCCATGCCTGGCTACGTTGTCGCTTATATTTATACGGATATTTTCGATTACACCGGATGGATCCAGAGCCAGCTACGTGAGTGGATGGGCTGGCAAACCGCCGCCGATTACTGGTTCCCTGACTTGAGAACCCTACCGGGTGCTGCATTGATGCTTGCTCTGGTGCTTTATCCTTATGTTTATCTGCTGACACGCGCCAGTTTTCTGGAGCAATCACCGACACTGCAGGAGGCAGCTAAAATGCTGGGTGCTTCCTCTCAACGACGTTTTTTCTTCATCAGTTTACCCTTGATTCGACCCGCGTTGATTGGCGCGATGATCCTCGTTGCAATGGAAACGCTGGCTGATTTCGGCACCGTCTCCTATTTTGCCGTGAATACCCTGACAACGGCGATCACTGATGCATGGCTAAATTACGGTAGTCTTGCAACTGCCGCACAATTATCACTGTGTCTGGTGGGCATGGTGGTCTGTTTGATCTGGCTGGAAAAAATGAGTCGCCGTCGTCAACAGATTTACCAAAAGGGTAAGGGCATGGCTGGTAATGATCGGCGCGTACTGAAAAAGTCATATCAATATTTATTACTTGGCTATTGCTGGAGCATTGTTGCGCTCGGATTTCTACTGCCGGTTTGCGTGTTACTGGACTATGCCTTGCAGGCGATCGATGCCATACAATGGCAGACAATGCTGAGTAACAGTGCAACCAGTCTTTCACTGGCATTCTTGGTTGCGATCTTTGCATCATTGCTGGCTCTGCCTCTGGTCCTGACGAAGCGTCTGTTTACCAATACACGTATCGTTTCCTTTCTGCAATTAGGAGGGGTGGGCTATGCCATGCCTGGAACGGTGCTCGCAATTGGTATTCTCGGGCCTTTTACCGCTGCAGATTTTTTTATCAATGATGCCATGAGCTGGTTCGGTTTACCGGAACCGGGACTTATTTTGACCGGAACGCTGATTGCGTTGATCTTTGCCTATGTGGTGCGATTTATTGCCATCGCGATCGGTAGTCAGGATA
The DNA here is from genome assembly GCA_003251455.1 of Tolumonas sp. Taxonomy (GTDB): domain Bacteria; phylum Pseudomonadota; class Gammaproteobacteria; order Enterobacterales; family Aeromonadaceae; genus Tolumonas. The sequence continues at coordinate 5,511 of QKFI01000162.1, read as the reverse complement.
GTTCGTTAGCGAGGATTTCACTGAATCTTGATATGGCCAGTCGTTGTCTGGGCTATTACCCGATGACGATGTTTCGTAAGGTCCATATTCCACTCATGTGGCGTGGCGTGATTGCCGGTATCGCGCTCATTTTTATTGAGTCGATGAAAGAGCTGCCTGCCGCATTATTACTTCGACCGTTTAATGTCGAAACACTACCGACAGTCGTCTATCAATATGTCAAAACAGAACAGTTACAGCTAGGGGCCATGCCTGCGCTTCTGATTGTTGCTGTTGGTCTATTTCCGTTGATTTTCTTTAACCGTTCATTGGAGCAGGGCATATCATGAGTGCTGTATTTGTACAGGATTTACAATGTGGCTATGACGGCCAGACGATTCTGAATGATGTGTCGTTTGCGTTGGCTGAAGGGCAGATACTGGCACTGCTTGGACCAAGTGGTTGTGGGAAAACAACGTTACTGAAAGCACTGGCTGGTTTAATGCCTGTTAAGCGCGGAACCATCAAACTGTACGAGAAGATTGTTCAGCAGGATCATGAAGGATTAGAGCCGGAACAACGCGGTGTCGGATTCATTTTTCAGGATTATGCACTCTTTCCTCATATGACGGTCCGGCAGAATCTGCAGTTTGGATTGACGCCGTTGAAACTTCCTGCGGCAGTTGTGGAGCAGCGGATCCGGGAAACATTGTTGATTGTCGGACTGAGTGCGCTGGAGAATCGGTATCCACATGAGCTTTCCGGTGGTCAGCAGCAACGGGTTGCGATTGCTCGTTCTCTGGTGTGCCGGCCACGGCTGATGCTGCTTGATGAACCTTTTTCAAATATAGACAGCCAACTGCGCTTACCCCTGATCCGCGAGATCCGGGATTTGCTGAAATCACAGAACATCACCGCAATTTTTGTCACACATAACAAAGAAGAAGCCTTTAGTCTGGCAGATGAATTGGCTGTTTTTCAGCAGGGAAAGATAGCACAACAGGGTGAAGCCAGTATGGTGTATCACCAACCGGTGAACCGGTATGTCGCTGAATTTCTCGGCCGTGGTAATGTTGTTTCTGTGCAGCGAAGTGCGTCGGATACTGTTGCCACGCCTTGGGGTGAAATCAAGGTAGATAATTTGCCGGATCATCCACAGTTAGAAATGTTTATTCGTCCACAATGGCTTGAGATTGTGGCTGGAGGCGAAGGTCAGCTCCTTGAGCAGCATTTTTTAGGTACACATGCTGATTGTAAGATCCAATGGGAAGGGAAGGAGTGGCATGCCTGGCATGCGGATGCAATGCCAATTGGTACTGAAAACGTATCACTCCTGCTTCGTCCTCATCAGCCTGTGATTTTTTGCCCTTAGAATGCATCGGAAGTCAGATCTTGTGCCGTAATCCGAGCGTATTCCTCAAATTTTTTGTAAAATTAACCTTGAATTAGGAGAGGAATAACCAGTGATCAATGTCTTAATCGTCGATGATGATGCAATGGTAGCGGAGCTAAATTACCGCTATGTCACTCAACTGCCAGACTTCCAGTGCTGTGGGGTGGCTTCGACTTTAGAAAAAGCAAAAGAGCTGATTTTAAATCCGGAACATTCCATTGATTTGATCCTGCTGGATGTGTACATGCAACAGGACAATGGTCTGGATTTGTTACCGACACTGCGTAGCTTGCGTCGTCCAATTGATGTGATCATGATTTCTTCGGCTTCTGATGCTGAAACCATCAAAAAATCGCTGCACTATGGTGTGGTGGATTATCTGATCAAGCCATTCCAGTTTGAACGCTTTGCTGAAGCGTTAACGAACTGGAAACAGAAAAAAATGCTGATGGAAAATCAGGATCACTATGCACAAGCCGAGCTGGATCGCATTCTTCATGGCACGCAGACGCCTGTTGTTGCAGCGGATACAAAACGTCTGCCGAAAGGGTTAACTGCCCAGACATTGCGCACGATCTGTCAGTGGATCGATGCAAATGCCGATACGGAATTTTCAACGGAAGACCTTTCCACGGCCGTGCTGATTTCCCGCGTATCCTGCCGGAAATATCTGGTATGGCTTGAAGAAATGAAGATCCTGCATACCAATGTGCATTATGGTGTGACTGGCAGACCGGTTTACCGTTATCGTCTTGTGCCTGAACAACATGTCGTCCTGAAACAGTTCGCTGAAGCTTGAGTTAACGGTTCATCATCCATGTTTTACCCCAAACAACTTGGAGTTGCAGACAACACGACTGCAACTTCAAGTGGGAAGGGGATATCTATCACGATCAGGCCAGATGAAAGTCAGAATCTTGAAGGGTAAAGCGGTACTGACGTTCTGATGAGCAAATCACCTGATGGGATTTCGTCACAAAGATCGCTTCAATTTCAGGTTTGTCTGCCAGATAGGCCAGACTGTTCTCGACGCCCATGCCATACAACAGGGTGGTATAAATATCACCATCAATTGATTGATCGGAAATGACTGTGACACTGAGTAATTCGTTATCAAGCGGATAGCCAGTTTTCGGGTCGAGAATATGGTGGTAGATCTTTCCGTCTTTCTCAAAATACCGCTCATAAATACCAGAGGTGACAACTGACTTGTTGTTGACTTCCATGATGCCAATCAGTGCATCAGGATCAGCAAACGGTTTTTTCAGCCCAATTCCCCATGCTTTCTGCGTACTATGGGGTGGCGCACCAAGCGCGAGGACATTCCCACCCAGATTGATCAGTGCATTCTGAATCCCCAACTGGTGCAATAGATCCCGTACCCGATCAGCAATATAACCTTTCGCAATTGCACCCAAATCAATTTCCATACCTGGTTGGGTCAGAAAGACGGAGCACGTTTGCGGATCCAGTTCGACATTTTCTGGGTTGGTAAGTGGTAGCAGGTTTTGAATGTCTGTCTGAGGCGGGACACTGTCACCATGAAAGCCGATCTTCCATCGTTTCACCAATGGGCCAATCGTAAAATTAAAACTGCTATTTTCCAGTAAGCTAACGGATTTCGCTTTCTGAATCAGTTCAAAAACCGGTTGGCTGACTACGACAGGGTGTTTTCCGGCAGCATGATTCACCGTCATCAACTGCGATGGTTCCCGATTAACGGTTAACAAATCTTCTAGTTGTTTAATCAGGCGAAAAACAGCTTTTGCTACGGATGAATTGTCTTCAAAGAGTTTAAGGAGGATGGGGGAGCCCATCAGCACAGCGGAATAAGAATAGACCCGTTCAACAGATGACATAAAGATCTCCCGGTTTAAATCGGGGAAAGAAGCCAGTGCGCCTTTATATACGACGCACTGGTTTTTGGCTAGTCGCGGCGTGCGTGATAAGCCGCGTTGCGTCCTGCCATGGTACCGAAAATGATGATATCAGCAACAGCGTTACCACCAATACGGTTACCACCGTGGATACCACCCACGACTTCACCTGCGGCATATACGCCAGGGATGATATTCCCATTGGTATCAAGAACTTCAGTTTCCGTATTTACAGTCACACCACCCATGGTGTGGTGAACACCTGGTGCGATACGAATTGCGTAGTATGGACCCTGATGGATTGGATGACGCAGCGCAGTCTGACGACCAAATGCTTCGTCATGCTGCTTATCAACAGCTACATTGTACTGTTCCAGCGTTGCCAGGAATGCATGCATGTCCATACCAACTTTTTCAGCCAGTTCACGAGGGCTGTCTGCGCTGATCACAAAACCACGTGCGATATATTCATCCGCAGCTTTGTTGTTCAGACGAACCTGTTCATCAAACACGATATAAGCAAAGTGTTCTGGCAAGTTAATGATTGCAGCAGAGACCTTGTCACGGGTTTCCATTTCATTGAAGAAACGTTCACCTTTCTGACTTACCAGAATTGCACCACCACCACGGATCGCTTCAGAAATCAGGTAAGAGGTTGTCTGCTCTACGGTTGGGTGGATCTGAATTTCACCCATATCAACGGTACCAGCACCAATGTTTTCAAGCAGGGCAATACCTGAACCTGTTGCACCTTTGTGGTTGGTTGTCACGAAGCCTTTCAGTTCCGGACGATATTTCACAACCATTTCCTGATTCGCACTGAAACCACCGGTCGCAACCACGATGCTCTTCGTGTAAACCGTCAGGATTTCACCTTCTTCGTTTTTCACTCGCAGACCGCTGACAGCGCCGTTTTCGGTCAGAATCTCGATGACGTCTGTATCCAGCATGACATCAATATCACGTTGGTTGACGTTACGAACCAGACCACTGATCAGGAAGCCACCAACAGCAGAGCGATCTGCAGGGCGGTGTGTACGATCAATGCTCATGCCACCAGTGATGGTAATGTCGTTCAGAACGATGCCGCGATCAGCCAGCCATTCGATGGCTTCAGGTGCGTTGTTTACAAAGGCGCGCAGTAATTCAGGGTTGTTAATACCGCGACCGCCTTTCAGACTTTCCTGATAGAATTTTTCCTGGCAGTCATCAATGCCTTTCAGTTTTTGGAAGCGAGTGCCGGCAGCATTCATACCTACAGATGCTTTGATGGTGTTACCGCCCAGTGTCGACATTTTTTCTACAATCAGAACACTTGCATCACGGTCGCTGGCTTGAATTGCCGCAGAAAGACCTGCACCACCGCTACCTAATACAACAACATCATAACGAGGCGGTTCAACATTACCTTCTTCAATCGCCATCGCTTTGCATGATTTTGCCATTGCTTTGCTGACTGCTTTTTTGACGGCTTCACTTTGTGATGTTGCACCAGAAACCGCATCCACAAGTGGTGTATTCGCATCCAGAATACGAGTACGGATCTCTTCAAAGCTGCTGGTAAAAGCAACATCAATCTCGGTTTCAGAGTCGATAGAAATATCAGCGATATGATCTGTTTCCAGATGAACATGAACGGTCATCTCTTTATCGCAATCAACGATTTTCTGCTCGAATACGCCTGTCTTGAATTTACCTGTTGGCATGCTGCTCAGATCGCGGATCATCGCATCCACCAAAGAGAAGCGCCAAAGTGGTTCAGGAATGGTTAATGCTTCACGTTGTGTGCTATCGATAAATAACTCAAGCGTTTCACCGTTCGCGATACGGTCTGTCCAGTCAGGATAAGCGATACAAGCTTTACCAACGGCAATCAGGTCATAACCATTTTCAATTGCAACATCAGCATCAGATTTGTTCACGATCCCGCCGACACCGATCACTGGCACTTTCGCTAAGGTTTCGGAGCGCATCTCAACATATTTACGGATGAGCGGTGCTGAGTTGTCTTTGTCAACAATCGATGGACGCAGCGTGTGACCCATCGAGAAATGCACATAGTGCAGACCACGCTCTGCCAGCAGTTCCAGCAAATACATGGTGTCATCAAAGCGAATGCCTGGAACTTCCATTTCTTCAGGAGAGAAACGGTAACCAACAATGAATGATGGATCAGCAAACTGACGCACCATTTTGTGTGTAATATCCAACACAGCTAATGGGAAACGAGCACGGTTTTCACGGCTACCACCCCATTGGTCA
>QKFI01000058.1 GCA_003251455.1 Tolumonas sp. | reverse complement strand
CCATGCTTCTGCTCGCGATTCCACATATCCCATGGCGCTTTTGATGGAATATACAACAAGCTGGTGTATTCCATATTGCCTTCAACACGGTTATGAGCCCAAGTCATCGGGTCTTCATAATCATGAGAAATATGTTTAAAGAATTCTTTATATTCTTCTTCGTTAATTTCTTTCGGTGATCGAGTCCAGAGCGCTGTCGCACGGTTTACCTGTTCCCATGCACCTTCAGTGGCAGGCTTATCTTCACCTTCAGCGGGTGTACCTTCTTTCCAGAGTTCGACAGGAATACTGATATGGTCTGAATATTTACCAATCACTGAACGTAAACGCCAGTCATCCAGAAACTCTTTTTCATCTTCTTTCAGATGCAGAATAATATCTGTACCGCGAGTTTCTTTTGTAACATCCGCAACCGTGAATGCGCCATCACCAATGGATTCCCACATCACGCCCTGAGCAGCATCTGCGCCAGCAGCACGGCTGATCACCGTTACTTTATCGGCAACAATAAATGAAGAATAGAAACCGACACCGAACTGGCCGATTAACTGAGAGTCTTTCGCCTGATCGCCGGTCAGATTATGGAAGAAATCTTTTGTACCCGAACGAGCGATCGTACCTAAGTGTTGAATCGCATCATCACGGGTCATCCCAATACCATTATCGGAAATCGTTAGCGTATTTTTATCATGATCAATGTGTAAACGAACACGTAACTGACCGTCATTCTCATAGAGAGAAGAATCTGACAACGCTTTAAAGCGTAATTTATCTGCGGCATCAGCAGCGTTCGAGATCAGTTCACGCAGGAAAACCTCTTTATTAGAGTAGAGGCTGTGCGCCATCAGGTTTAAGAGTTGTTTAACTTCGGTCTGAAACCCATGGGTTTCCATATGAACAGTTTCACTCATCTTGCATTCCTTGATTTACGTGGAAGTTTTTAATCAATAGCTAGATGGGGGCTGATCATTATTTTTCAAGTCAACGATTATTCGATTGGTCGTCTTCCACTCAAAGAGTGAGATAAAGTCGTGCCATCAACAAGCTCTAATTCACCACCGACAGGCACACCATGGGCAATTCGAGTTACATTGATATTGTATTTTTTTGCAATACTCGCGATATAAAATGCAGTCGCATCCCCTTCAATGGTGGGATTGGTCGCTAAAATGACTTCCTTCCATTCGTCATTTTTTAATCGTTGCTCTAGCTGATCTAATCCTAACTCTTTCGGACCAATACCATCGAGAGGAGATAAATGCCCCATCAGGACAAAATAACGACCGGAATACAGATGTGTCTGCTCAATTGCAGCAACATCAGCGGGTGTTTCAACGATACACAATAAACCATTTTCATGACGTTTTGGATTTGCACAGATATCGCAAAGTGTGTTTTCTGTGAACGTTCTGCAATGCTGACAATGGCCAATTTCAGTTAATGCCTTTTGTAATGTTTGTCCTAACTGCAGACCACGTTTCCGTTCCCGCTCCAGTAACTGAAATGCCATTCGTTGTGCTGATTTTGGGCCAACACCAGGAAGAATTTGTAATTCACGAATCAATGCATCAAGCAAAGGGCTGAATTTCATTATTTATCTCACACCCATATAAACAAAACAGGCCATAGCGAACTATGGCCTGCAAAATCAAACAATTGATATCGGATCAGAATGGCATTTTGAAGCCTGGAGGCAACTGCATACCGCCAGTTAATTCAGCCATTTTCGCTTTGTTCTGTTCATCCGCACGACGAATCGCATCATTGAAAGCAGCTGCGATCAAATCTTCCAACATCTCCTGATCATCATCCATCAGGCTAGGGTCAATCGCTACACGACGAACATTATGGCTACCAGTAATGGTAATTTTTACTAAACCTGCTCCAGATTCACCAGTCACTTCCATCAGCGCCAGTTCTTCCTGCATCTTCTGCATGCGCTCTTGCATCTGTTGCGCCTGCTTCATCAAATTACCCATTCCGCCTTTACCGAACATGTTGCCTCACTCTTTCAATTACAAATACAAGTCTGATGATTTATTTAATATCTGACTTATTCAGGTTCTTCAATGCCTGAATAGTATCATTATCCAGAACCGCGCCAAATCGTTCTTGTAAAAACTGCACGTTTGGATCATGAATCAATAACGCTTCCGCTTCCTCTCGCAATCGAATTCGCTCTATTTGCTCTATTTCAAATGGACAAGGATGGTCTAACTGGTTCGTAATCTCTACATGCAATTCAATCGTGGACTGAAGGAAATCACTTAATGCCTGCGCTAATTCACTAATAATGCGTTGTTGTGTCAGATGACGACCTTCCTGCCTGACAATTAATCGCCAATCAGATTCAGACGTTTTTTCAATCACAGATTGCATGGCCAACTGTCTTGTTCTGCCTGACGCTGAAATTTTCGCAACAAGCTGCGCCCAATCATCGCTACTTCGCAGTAACAACTCATTACTGCGCCAAACAGCCTCATCATCCTCATCAATCACAACTACGGGCGATTGGTTCACTGCTTTCGTTTGAGGGACTGTTTCTATAGATGCCGATTTTTCGCTCTTGCGATTCGTTACCATCATCGAAGTTGGTAATGTTGCAGATTCCTCATCAGGCATGGAAAAGTCATCCTGATAAGCGTCTATCGGCGGCAACTCCCATGGCGACAAGTCATCTTGTTGCGGTATAGCGGTTTTAGGGGTTGGTTGTATCGTAGCTTCTGCCACATTGACATGTTGTTCTGTATTAATGCTTGCCGCAGGTCGCTCTTCTGGTTTATTGATAGCCACCTTTCTTGGTGTAATCTCAGCTCGTGTCGCTTCAACATTCACTGCATCGGATTTCATGCGACGACTACGGAGCTGATTTCTTAACCGGAGAACATCTTGAACACCGGATGATGGCGTCACA
>QKFI01000415.1 GCA_003251455.1 Tolumonas sp. | reverse complement strand
AAGGACGCATCAGTTGTTCGGGTGTGGTTCCTGCTTGTAAGAGCTTGGATTGCGTGACGATCTTTGCGCAGACAGCAGCGGATATGAAGGCGGTCTGGCAGGTGGCAGGTGCATTTGATCCGGTTGATCCGTTTGCGCGCGATGCGATCGCAGCCAAAGCACTGCCAACCAACTTCAAATTCGGGGGACCGGCGGAACTGCAATTCTTTGATGATGCGGCTGCTGAATCACTTTACTGGCAATCTATTGAAACGCTGAAAGAGCTCGGCGGCGAAGCGGTGACGATCAACCTCGATCCGTTTATTCAAGCGGCCAAGTTGCTGTATGACGGCCCTTGGGTGGCGGAACGTCTGGCGGCCATTAAAGCGTTCTTCCGCGAAGATCCAACCCGTTGTTTACCGGTCATTCAGACGATCGTGGGTGGTGCGGAAAAACGCTCTGCCGTCGATGCTTATGAAGCCCTGTATGAACTACAACGCTTGAAACGAATTGCAGATGCAGAACTAGCCAAAGTCGATTTCGTGGTCACGCCAACAGCAGGCACGATCTATACGATCGAACAGGTAATCTCGGTTACTACACCAACTTTATGAACTTGCTGGACTACGCTGCAATTTCGTTGCCATCGGGCTTTCGAACATCCGGGCCAAAACAAGGGCTGCCATTTGGGGTTACTTTGTTTGCTCCGGCATTTCAGGATGATGCGTTGTTGGCACTCGGCGATCGTTGGCAACGTCAGATCGGTTTACCGTTGGGTGCAACCGCTCAGGAATTTCCTGCGGAAACGCCAGTGGTGGCACAACCTACGGATGGCATGATTGACGTGTTGGTCTGTGGCGCACATCTTTCTGGCTTGCCACTGAACTGGCAGCTGACGGATCGCAAAGCATTCCTGAAGCAAACGACCAGTACAGCAAAAGCCTATCGCATGTATGCACTGGCAGGTGGTCCGCCGTATCGTCCGGGTTTGATCCGCGATACTGAAAATGGTGCGGCGATTGCGGTAGAAGTCTGGTCAGTTCCGGCAGAACATTTCGGTTCCTTTGTCGCAGGTATTCCGGCTCCACTGGGCATTGGCAAAGTTGAACTGGCTGACGGATCGTGGGTGAGTGGCTTTATCTGTGAACCATGCGGTCTCGACGGTGCGGAAGAAATAACATCGCTGGGCGGCTGGCGAAATTACATCGCGCAAAAGATTTAAAGATCCTAATGCTGCAGATTTCAAAACCGGGTTCGCCCGGTTTTGTTTTATCTGCGATATCGATACAATCCTGGTTCGTTCCTGATTGATCCGGATGATCCTGATGCGCCACTGGCTCCAACAACTGCAAATTGATGCCACACCTTCCATTGATGAATGTGTGACTATGTTGGGCGCAGAAATTGTCTGGCTAAACGATCTGAAAAATACCCTGCAAGATCCTACCTGGCATGCGGAAGGCAATGTGCATATCCATACCCGTATGGTGCTCAATGCGCTTTATGCTTTACTTCGAACGGAAGCGACTCATATTCAGGGTGAACAACGTCAGGCGTTGATTTTGGCGGCGTTGCTACATGATGTTGGGAAAACACGTTGTACTCGTTGGATGGAGATTCGTGGTCAGCGACGGTTAGGCTCGCCTGATCATGAAGCGATTGGGCGCTCTTATCTTGCGTTTCAGTTGATGAAATTACCACTCTCATTTTCCGTGATTTGGACCGTGCTCGGTTTGGTTGGGGAACATCAGATGCCGAAAATGCTGGTGGTGCAACAGATGACCGAGGGGGCCTACATTGCGCTTTCGCGTCGGGCCGATATGGCGCTGCTTTACTGGTTGGAACGTGCTGATATGCAAGGACGTATTGGTGAGAACATTCCGCAACAACTTTCTTATCTCGAACAGTTTCGCAAACATTGTCATACCTTTGGTATGTGGCAACAGCCCTATGAACCTGCCGGACTTGCTGAACTACTGACTGATGAATCAGATGCGGCTCGCACCTATTTAAGGGCTTGTGCAATCGATGCATTACAACGTGGCCGGATTGCATTGGCTTCAGAGGCGGTAGCGCGTTTTTCCCGTTACAAAGATGAACATGGTCAGCTCTTTTTACTGTGTGGTCCGAGCGGGATTGGTAAATCGCGTTTTGTGGCCCAGCAATGTCAGGATATGACGGTGGTTTCACTGGACGATATTCGAGGCGAACTCTGGGGGGATCGCACCTGTCAGGACAATCCGAAACTGGTCGTCTCAACTGCTCAGCAACGACTGAAAACACATTTACGAAATCAAGAAACCGTGGTGTGGGATGCAACAAACCTCAGGCAGGATTATCGTCGGCAGCTTTATGCGATTGCCCGGAATCATCATGCGCTGATCACGCTGGTTATTTTTCTCGCACCGGAGCCAGAGATTTATGCTGGTAATACGAACCGGGAGCATGCTGTACCCACTGAGGTATTAGATCGCCAGATTGCAAATTTCCAGTTTCCGAAAGTCAGTGATGCACATGTTGTGATTGTCGTGGATGGAGAAGGGAATCCATTGTCTTTACAACATGCTGGTGAATCGTAAATGTAGTTAATTCCCAGACGTAACAAATTTATCACAATTTTGATGAGGAACAGGAACTAAATGGCAGGATCTGGACTCTAATGTCATGTAAACAGTCGTCATCTTCCCTGGTTTTTAGGGTAAAGCCGCTATCGTTCATGAGCGGCTTTTTCTTTTTCTGGCAGATTAAAAAAGCGGCTCTGTTAAAGAGCCGCGGTAAGTCGTCACAGTGGGTGAACAACACTGTAACGAGTCTGGAGCATCACTTATTCGGCAAGCAGTGCTTGTGCTTTTTCCAATACGTTTTCTTCAGTAAAGCCGAATAGTTTAAATAATTGATCAGCAGGTGCTGATTCCCCAAAGCTGGTCATACCGATGACATCCCCATCTAACCCTGTGTAGCGTTCCCATAAGCCAGCGATGCCTGCTTCAACCGCCAGACGGGCTCGGACTGCTTTTGGCAATACCTGCTCTTTGTACGCAGCCGGTTGTTTGTCAAAACGCTCAGTACAAGGGATGGAAACCACCCGCACCTGTTTGCCTTCTGCCTGGAGTTTTTCCGCTGCAGCAACGGTGATACCCACTTCTGAGCCGGTGGCAATCAGAATGAGCTCTGGTGTGCCAGTGCAGTCTTTCAGAATGTAGCCACCTTTCTCGACGTCACTCAGTTGTGCTGCGGTACGCGGTTGTTGAGTCAAAGCCTGTCTGGAGAAAATCAGCGCACTTGGGCCGTTGTCTCGTTCAATCGCGGCTTTCCAGGCAATCGCCGATTCGACCTGGTCACAAGGACGCCAGGTTTCCATGTTGGGTGTCAGTCTGAGTGATGCCATCTGTTCGACGGGCTGATGGGTTGGGCCATCTTCCCCTAAACCGATGGAGTCATGGGTATAGACAAAGATAGAGCGTTGTTTCATCAATGCAGCCATGCGCACGGCATTCCGGGCATA
>QKFI01000008.1 GCA_003251455.1 Tolumonas sp. | reverse complement strand
GGCCACAAATTGAATTGCTGGAACACCATGCCCATATTTCTACGAACACGATTCAGTTCCTTTTGTGAAGCAAGTTTCCGATAGTCTGTATGATCGTCATAACCGAGCACTTCACCTTCGACGAATACGACACCAGAAGAATATTGTTCAAGGAATGCCATACACCGTAACAAAGTACTTTTCCCTGATCCTGATGGCCCAATCAGGCAAACCACTTCAGAACGATGAATATCCAGATTGATATGTTTCAGCACTTCATTTGGACCGAAACTCTTTCCCATATCGCACACCTGCACGATCGGTTTTTCATTCGTCAACGTCGTCATTTTGTACGTTCCATATAATGATTCAATCGATGTTCAGCCCAACGCCCTAAGCGGGAGGTAGTTTCTGCCATCAGGAGATAAGCTATAGAAAGGACTAAAAGTGTTTCAGGATAGGCATAAGTTTGTGAGCCGATTCCAGTCAAAACAAAAGTCAGCTCCGGCACGGTCACAATCGACAAGACTGCTGTCTCTTTACCGAGAATATGGATGTATTAACCAATGCCGGCAGAATTAACCCCATCATTTGAGGTAACTGAATACGCCATAAAGTCTGCCCGTGGCTGAACCCCAGCATTTGCGCGACTTCAAGCTGACCATGCGGAATGGAATTAAAACCAGCCCGGAAAATCTCTGCATAGTAAGCACTGCCGTAGATTGCGAGCCCCAATATGCCTGCTTCCAGCGGTTCCAGATTAATGCCAACCGTCGGACCACCGTAATAGAGCAAAAACAACTGCACCAGAAATGGCGTCGTTCGAATGGTTTCAACATAAAGCCTGATCGGATATCTGATCACGATCGATTTTGCCAATAGCCCTTGCGCAACAATTAATCCGAAGCCCATCGCCAAAAAACATGCGACGACTGTTGTCCAGAGGGTTGTGCCAAACCCTGTGATCACCTCACTGGCATGTGCGGTGATCACGCCAATATCAAAGACCATGCGCAGCTCCTTTCATCCCATATTTCTCAAACCAGAGTCCAAACATTGAGATCAGGATGTTCAAGACGAAATACATCACCGCAGCGACCAGATAAAACTCAAAGGGCTGGAAATTGCTGGCGGCAAGGTTTTGCGCGGTTCGGGTTAATTCCGCAATCCCAACTGCTGAAATCAGTGATGAAGCCTTCACCAACAAAATTGTTTCATTCACCATGCCTGGTATGGTCAAACGAATAACTTGCGGCAATTCGATATGAAGAAAGATCTGAGAACGAGTCATGCCCAGCATACGGGCAGATTCCTGCTGTCCGACCGGTAAGCTCTGAAAACCGCCGCGGAGGATCTCGGTCATATAGGCGCCTGCACATAAACCGATACAACCCGTCGCAGCAGCCAATGCGGAAACTTTAATCCCGATGAGTGGCAGACAGTAATAAGACACCATCAGCTGTACGAGTAATGGCACACCACGAAATACAGAGACATAAACAGAAGTGAAACGTTGCATCCAGATCGAAGATGAGCGACGGACAACACACATCAGAGTGCCGACACACACGCCAAGAAAAACAGCCATAAAGGAAAGGAACAGGGTCATTTTGACCCCATCCCACAGTATCGGCAGTGCATCGGGGAGTGTCGAAAAATCTAACATCGATTTATCCTCCCCCAGAAATTAGATCAACGGTTCGATCGGTTCGGTTGGTAGATCCATTGCGACCCCAAACCATTTTTCCTGGAGGGCTTTCATGCGCCCGTCTTTTTCCATCGTCACAATGACTTTATTCACTTCAGTTAACAAGGAAGCAGAATCAGCATCATTTCTGACAACATAACCAAAATAGGTTTTTTGCCCGAACGGTGGCATGACGACTTCAAAATTCTTATGCTTGCTCGCCATATAAGCGATATTTGGGAGTGAATTTGCTACCGCAACCACACGCCCGGTCATGATTTCTGAATAGGCCTGATTGTTATCGGTATAACCTTTCACAGTTGCAGGAGATGTTAGTTTCGCAGAATAGTCATCCAGTTGCTGATTCTGTGAAGATCCCTTCTGTACACCGACTGGCTTGCCGGCAATATCTTCTGGTTTGATAACTGTTTTATCGCCACGTTTTTTCAGCAGCGCAACAGATGCATCAGCAATCGGCAGTGTAAACCCATACCGTTTCATCCGTTCTTTGGTGATCGTGACCGGACCAGCAACTAAATCAAATTTGCTGGCTTCCAGACCTGGCAAAACACTGGCCCACGGCAAATCAACATAACTGACTTTGACGCCCAGATCTTTACCCACTTCAGTAAAGATATCTTTGTTGAGACCTTCATGGTTTTTGCCATTCAGAAAATCGAACGGAGCAAACTGCATCTCTGTCCCAATCACTAATTCACCTTTAGCTTTCACATCCGACAACACATCTGCATTTGCCGTCGTCGTCCATACCGCCAATGCCAGCATGGCTACGGTCAGTCCTTTGTTTTTCTGCGCGTTTCCCATTTCATACTCCTAAATGCCAAAAACATGTTGTCTAACTCATTCAGTGATGACGCATCATCAAGTGTGTTCAGTTGATGTTTATTTATACGAACGCCACTTGTATATACATATATATACATTACATGTTTAACTGACAAGCAATATTTTCATAACATTTTGTTTGCACATGTGTGATCTCTTCCCTTTGATTAGTACCGGCGTAAAGAAGAGTTTTTAGCCCTCAAACAGACTGAAACCGGTGGAAGTCTGTAGAAAAATGGGGATTTCTGAAGCGACCATTTACAATTGGAGGAAAAAATTTGGTGGCATGGGCATGCCGGAATTACGCCGCCTGCGACAACTTGAGGAAGAGAATCAGCGATTAAAGCGTCTGGTGGCAGATCTAAGTCTGCGTGATGATCGGGCACTGACCCGTTGGATCCATGTAATTGCTGA
>QKFI01000236.1 GCA_003251455.1 Tolumonas sp. | reverse complement strand
TCGGCCACACTCCAGAACATCAGACCGATGCCCATCCCTGCGGCAAACAACATTGAGAACCAGGACACTGTCGAAAAATCTGGTTTAGCCCCGATGCCACCCAGACGGATTTTGCCGAATGGAGAAACAATCAACACCAGACAAAACACCACGAACAGGTTACAGCCAATCATAAATAGCCAATCAAAATTCTCGATTGACCAAGAGCGAGCACCACTCAGAACTTGTTTCGCACTGTCCTGAAACAGCAAAGTACCCAGAATGAATAACAGGATGAACCCCGCACTAATGCTAAACACAACATTGTGTACGTCGAGGCCAAGGATCTTGATATTGTCCTGTCCGACCTGATAATCGGTATCGTATTCCGCTCTGCCTTCCATGAGATTGATATCGTCGATCTGCTTATTCATCACTTTCATAAAGCTCTCCAACACCATTGACCCGAACGCGGATCTTGCGTTCATTACCTTTTGCATTCCTTTTGCACAGTCTGAAAGCGAAAGGCACCTGCATTGCCGTCTCAAAACACTCCCTTGCCATCGACGACTGCGAGCTTCCATACTACAAAAGTGGTGGTGTTTGCCTGTTCCATTCACGACATGGGGATGCGCTGGAACATGCTGGTTGCGACATGAACCAAAAGTCTTGGGAGGCACTGCGCGAAAAAGATGAATAAGGAGGATGAGCGGAAAGCGATGAGAGAAACACGGCCCCAGTAAGGAGCCGTCATATCATTTAAATGTTGGATGCTTTGCCAGCGGTAGGCTCAGTGCGACTTGCCCAGCGCATACCTGCAGAAATGACAACAATTGTGACCAGATAGAATGCTAGCTGTATCGCTGTCGGGCGGGTCTGATAACCAACAAGAATATGCAGTAACTGACCTAGCATTGAGCGCTCAGACAGAATTGCACTGGAGTTCCATAATGGTGCTTGCGCTGTCAATACGCCGGCTTGCATCAGATATCCTGCTGCTGAAGCAGCAAGACCGGCAGCAAGGAACAGGATCATCCAACCCGTTACTCTGAACAGCAAACGTGTCGGAATGCGCAATAAGCCAAAGTAGAGTAATGAGCCTGCAATAATTCCTGAGACAACACCAAAGATTCCACCAGTCAGCATGGAAAGTCCAGAGTCGCTACCTGCTGCGACACCATACAGGAACAGCACGACTTCCGAGCCTTCACGCAAAACGGCAAGCCCTGTCGCAACCGATAAAAAGTACAATGGCAATGAGCCGTCATTGATCTTCGAGCTAACCTGTTTCAGATGCGCAACCAGTTCTCGAGCGTGCTTGGACATCCAGATGTTATGCCATGCCAACATTAAAACAGCTGTCAGCATGATGCCGGCATTAAACAATTCCTGGCCCAAACCTTCAAAGGTCGATGCAATCGCACTTGCAGAAAAGGCAACAATCAATGAGCCAAACAAGCCTGCGATGATGCCACCAAAGATCCATTGAGTCCGACCTGGTAACCCCTTTGTCGCAGCCATCAAAATAGTGATAATCAACGCGGCTTCAAGCACTTCGCGAAAGACAATAATTGTGGAACTCAGCATAAGCATCCCTCGCTTATTTAACTATCAATGCACCTTTAGCTGTGTCTTCATGGAATTCACCGACAAACTCAAATTCCCCCGGACCAAAAGGACCTACTAAGATGGTTGCCTCGGCGTGTCCATCAATTACTTTTTCTGCGTGAAAGTCTTCACCCTCAAACTCCTCAGGGGTGTCATCAAGGTTTTTGACGATCAGTTTCACCTGTTGATTAGCCGGAATTTCGATCTGCGCAGGATGAAACTGATGATCTTTGATTTCAATCGTGAAGGTTGGTGTTTCAGCCAAAGATGGCAAACTAACGCTCATGAGTAGTGACAGCAAAAGGAGTTTTTTCATCGGTGAACATCTCGGTTATATCAAATGGTAATGATAACTATACTCATTAGCATAAAATGTAACAAGCTTTTTTATTGGTTGAGTGGACCGACAAGTAAGTTCTGCCTAGCAAGTTGATTACAGTGGTATTTTGTTAACTTTTTAAGCTGGCTAGCTCGAAGATGGACATAAACGAGTTATCTCTGTATCGCTTAGTTAAAGTCGTTCGTCTCGATGTGAACAAGTCTTGAGGAATTGATTAGCGTTGAAATCAACCATCAAGACTTGTTAGCCCTAAAACTGGACTAAAGTAAAAAATTTATTTTAAAAAACTAGAAGAATGGCTTTTAGCTTTTAGTTCAATCATTCGTGGTATTGAAAGCATCATGATAAGAAACTTCACCAATCGGTAGTGATGAACTAAATTTTAGAGCCATAAAATACTCTGGCGGCACTCCATTGAGACGTAATGATGGTTCACATTTAAACCCGAATCTTGAATAGAATTCAGGTTCGCCAAGAACAACACAACCATTGGCATTTTTTGACTTCAGTAAATGCAGCCCTTCAATAATTAATTTTGAACCAATGCCCGCACGCTGATGGTCAGGATGTACAGAAACAGGACCCAAACCATACCAACCTTTTGCACTTGACGATATAACCACTGGTGAAAAGGCGATATGACCAATCACGACCTGATCAATCTCCGCAACTAAGGAAATGGTCAAAACATTATTTTTACGAAGCTGATTTATAATAAATTGTTCAGTTTTACTGCTGAAAGGGTGTGTCTCAAATGCTAGTTTTGTTACGTCGAAAATAGCCTGAACGTCAGACTCAGTTTCTTGTCGAATAGTTAAATTCATAACACCTTTCTTTTATCAGGAGCTGACGAATGAAATGGACTCCCCCACCTGACGGCATCAATGAGCAAAAATGTAATTGGTCGCTCATCAGAACTAAGGGAATTCACAATGGTTATTAAAACAATCGGTATTGATTTAGCCAAGTCCGTTTTCAGTCTTTATGGCATTGATGAACATGGAAAATGC
>QKFI01000422.1 GCA_003251455.1 Tolumonas sp. | reverse complement strand
CCCGCATCCATTCTCATCTAGGCATTTTTATGACATCACAAGCAATTAAAAAACCTGAATTGGCGCCGCTTGGTTTTGTGTTATTGGTCGCTGGGCAATTAATGCCTCAGATGGACTTTTCTATCGTGAATGTTGCATTAGAAGACATCAACACGTCACTGCATGCCACGCATTCTACGCTTGCGTTTATTGTGACCTTATATGGGCTTTCGTTTGCTGTTTCTTTAGGAATTGCCGGTCGGTTAGGCGATCGGTTCGGACGTAAAACCATTTTCATGAGTGGTATCGCCCTGTTCGGTTTAACTTCACTATTTTGCGGTTGGTCTGCGAATATTTTTGAATTAATTGTCGCGCGAGTTTTTCAGGGTATCGCAGCGGCAATGATTTTGCCGCAGATCCTTGCGACGATTCATGTCTCTCTTTCTGGTGCCGCACACTCAAAAGCGATCGGGATTTATGGCTCTGTGGGTGGTCTGTCCTTTGTGATTGGGCAGGTGTTGGGCGGATGGTTAGTGACAGCCAATTTCTTTGATATGGGCTGGCGAAACGTCTTTTATCTGAATCTGCCTGTGTGTTTGGTTATTCTTTGCTGGGGCTATCGCCATATCCCTAATACGTTTGCAGAGAAAACGAATTCTTTTGATTTACAGGGTGTTGCTATATTCGCAGGGCTTATTTTTTTAATCTTGCTGAGCATTTCCATTGGCCCTGATCTTGGGTGGAGTCCGGTCGTATGGGCAATGTTATTTTTGTCGCTGCCACTTGGGTTTTATCTGTATCACATTGAAAAGAAAAAAGAACAATCAGATAGAAGTCCATTCTTGCCACCAACACTATTTAGCCGAAAACAAGTTCGGGCTGGGATTTTTAGTTTAACGATGCTGAGTACGACATTTGGTGGCTTCATGTTTGTTGTCGCGCTCACGTTGCAGTCAGGATTCCACTGGTCGTCATTACAATCAGGAAATGGCTTTGTCTCTTTAGGTATCATGTATTTTATTGGTTCATTGATCGCGAATCGTTTAGCAAAACAATTTAAGCAGACTGGCTATCGGGGCGTGATATTTCTGGGCGCTGTGCTGAATTTATGTGGCTATGCATTGCTGTTTTATATGATGCAATTGAGAGGGACCGATTTAACGATCTGGTCTGTGTTTGTGCCATTTGCCATTGTAGGGCTCGGAAACGCATTCGTCGTAAACAGCTCTATCCGACTGTATTTATCTGATGTTCCTGTGAAGTTTGCAGGCATTGCCAGTGCGGTGATGACCACACTCCAACAAGCGACGGCAGCGATCGGTGCAGCGCTGACTGGCGCAGCATTTGCGCAGTTTTATGCTGAAAACGATGTGCTCAATTTACAGTCATTATCTGCCGGTTTGATCATCTTGGTTTTATTTATGGTGTTGTTGCTCGGGTTTCACCTACGAACCGTCTTTTCTAGAACCAATTCGAAGGTTGAGCGTGCGATTTCATAGAGAGAGTAGGTGACTTGAGTGTAAATACTCAGCTTAGACACCAGAAACGAAAAAAGCCTATGGTTATCATAGGCTTTCTTACTAGAAGATGGCGGTGAGGGAGGGATTCGAACCCTCGATACGTTGCCGTATACACACTTTCCAGGCGTGCTCCTTCAGCCACTCGGACACCTCACCATATTTTGACGTTGCACCAAGAACTCGCTGCAACGGGGCGCTACTTTATGAAAAAGGGCTGGGGCGGTCAATCTTTTTTGTAAAAAAATCCGCGGACTAGGTGGTTTTTGTGTTCGACCGTATAATTAGGCGTCAGATTGGTAAAAAGGTAAACAACGAATGCGTTTGCAGGTGTCTTGTAAAGATAGAATCGGGTTAACTCGTGAGATTCTCGCTCAGCTCGAGGCGAATCAGATTGACCTTCGGGGTATAGAGCTCGATGTGGCGGGTATCATTTATCTGCATCTGCCCGATCTTGATTTTGCCAATCTGCAAACCTTGTTACCTGAATTACGACGAATTGAAGGGGTACTCGATGTAAAAACAGTTGGGTTTATGCCTTCTGAACGTGAGCATCATGAAATTCAGGCCTTAATGAAGGCATTACCAGATCTCGTGTTTGCGATTGACGTTAAAGGCCGTTTAACACAAGTGAATGACGCGGTACTCAATATCCTGCGTTTATCATTTAAAGATATTCAGGGCGTACAAGCGGGTAGCTTTCTGAAAGGTTTTGCATTTCTGCAATGGTTTGGTTCAGAACAGCCACACCCTGAAACCTGTAAGCTGATTTTTGCAGGCGAAGAGTTTCTGGCAGATATCCTTCCGATTTTTATTCCTGATACACAGGGTGTAGAACATCTGGCTGGAGCGGTTGTTGTGTTGAAGTCAGCCCGTCGCGTTGGTCACCATTTCAATCTGCTGCATACCTACAACGATAGTAACTTCGATAATTTCTCTGCTGAAAGCGCCAGTATGCAGCAACTGTTACATCAAGCGCGTCGTTTTGCCATGCAAGACCAATCCATGTTAATCATGGGGGAGACCGGCTCAGGTAAAGAAATGCTGGCGCGAGCCTGTCATAAGGCAAGTCTACGTTCGAATGGACCATTATTGACCCTCAATTGCGCTGCGTTGCCTGATGATGTCGCTGAGCATGAATTATTCGGTTCTGCTCCCGGTGCTTTTGGGCCGGACTGGCCTGGGAAGAAAGGGCTGTTAGAACAAGCATCGGGTGGGGCATTCCTGCTGGATGAAGTCTCAGAAATGTCGCCGTTACTGCAGAGTAAATTATTGCGTGTTTTACAGGACGGACGTTTTCACCGCGTCGGGCAGGAAACTGAAGTGATCGTTGATGTACGGCTCTTCTGCACAACGCGCAAATCATTGGCGGAACAAGTTCGCAAAGGATTATTCCGAGAAGATCTGTTCTTCAGACTGAATGTTTTAACGTTGGAAATGCCGCCACTC
>QKFI01000289.1 GCA_003251455.1 Tolumonas sp. | reverse complement strand
GCCACCGACTAACGGCCCCATACCAAGTCCGACAGGAGCTGGTTCGGCGAAGTAGGATGGTGTAAGGCTGAACACTGTTTGCATGAGCCAGTTGGCTGCAAACACGACAGCGACGCCAATCCAGGTAATAGGAGAGGTCATTGCAGTTTTCAGCAGATTTTCATTAGCCATCTGCATTGGGCCTTTATCCGCAAACTTAGGCTCTTTTCCTTTGCTGTAGTGAAAGATAACGAGGCAGTAGCACAACACCGCAAATGGAATTGCTGAAACGACAGCCATGGCTGCTTTCCAGTCACCAAATTGTGAAAATGCAGCTGGTGTGACAACCACACCAAGCATCGCACCAAGAGGAATAAACGCGCCGGTGATCCCCAAAGCGAATGCACGTTGTTCAGGGGCGAACCACTGCATGACCATCGGAATAATGCCCGCCATACAGAAACCGACAGTGAAACCTTGCAGGATTCTTATTGCTACGACGCTGTAATAAGAATTACCAAACCACAAGGTTGAAAAGGTTGGTACAAATGCCAGTAACACGCTGACAGTAATCGCTGCACTTGGGCCAAAGCGGTCAACAAATGCTCCCCCAACGAAGAAAGAAATCGAAGAGAAGAACATAAAGTAAGTCATGAGTTGCAATGATGTTGGTAAATCGACCTGAAGCGATTTGGCGATTTCACCCAGCAAAGGGGCGTAGCACATTGCAGAAAGTTGAAAACACGCGCCTGCCATACAACAAGCCGCAAGTACAGCCCAGCGAAGCGCAGAAGGGCGTTGAGATGAATTGGTGTTCATAATTGGCTCCAGACCTCAGATGAGGTTTACGAAAGCTCGATTAAATACAGTTCGGCTACAGCGCTCTGCCAAACGGCACAGGAAGGCTTCGTTATCGAGATAAACTGGATAACGAAGCTCAGGGGCTTTACTGCATTGCGAGGCGTTCACCCAGGACATAACTCAAGGTGATTGCTCTACCGTGACTCAAGCCTGGAGCCATCAGTGGGTATTCGTTGGCAAAGAAGTTGCCTTGAATATTCCCCACCGCGTAAAGACCGGGGATTTTGTATCCTTCTGAATCCAGAACCTGCATATCGGGATCACAATCCAGCCCACCCACGGTGACTAACAGGTGTGATTTGATCGGTACTGCGTAAAATGGCGCTTGTTCAATAGTGAACATCAGATAAGACTCTTTATTGAAATCCTCATCTTTGCCGTTTCGAGCCATTTCGGTGTAACGCTGGCATGTCTGAACGAACGTTTCTTCCGGAACGCCCATCAATTTCGCCAGTTCTTCTAATGTGTCGGCACGATGCACCCAGCCTTTGTCGGCATACTGATTGAGTTGTTCGAGAGGTTCGGTGACTGGGCCATCAAACCCGGTTTTGAATGTGGCATGATCTTTTTCATATTTTGAATCAAACACTGCCCACGCTTGCTTGCCTGGCTGACGGAACCGTCCGTCTGTGAGTATCTGGTTTGGCATCGATTCGCTTTGGAAGCGTTTACCAAGACGGTTCACATGCATGAACGATTGGTTTCCTGTCATCAGATCGACGTGGAACCCTGGGATGGTGTGCACCATGACCGGATGCGGCCAGTTTTGTAAACCAGCGCCAACCCACAGTGCTTGCGCAAAGACTTCGCCTGAGTTACCAGATTTTGGACCATAGGTTTTGATCTCAGGATCGTTTGCAGATGGGCACCAAGCATCTACCATTTCTTGGTTTTCTGTGTAGCCGCCAGCTGCCAGGATGACTGCTTTCTTGCTGTTGTACTGGATGAGTTCGCCTGCTTTATTTCGAGCAATAATGCCCGTCACCGCACCGTTGTTTTCTTCACGCAGAATACGTTCGCAGCCAGTTTCGTAATGGAATTGAACGCCGAGTTTTTTCGCTTGTGCTTCAACAAACGTTAAAAAGGCTTCTTGAGTTGGAATATATTCATTGCCTGTACTGATAGGCTGATCTTTGCGTGCAAAAATGTGCGCGGTAGGATACTGGCGATACAAGTCTGGGAATTGCTTAGCAACGCTGAAGTTGTCGACCAACGCAACTTGCATATCATTGGCATTACAAAGGTCGATGTAATGGTCAAAAACGCGTCCACTTTCTTTCACCCAAATGCGTACTAATTCTGGATGTACGCGGTTATTGGCAAAGCGGATAAGGTCTTGGAAAATCAGCTCTTCATCAATTTTTGCGCCATTTTCTAACTGCAGTTTACTGTTGACCGCACCATTATCCATGCCGCGCGCGGACGGTTTGTCCATTTTTTCTATCACAACAGCTGATAGACCTTGTTCAGCCGCTGAGTGGGCAGCAAAAATACCCGCGCAACCTGCGCCAATAATAACGACGTCGTAATTTTCTGAACGAGTGATTTCACCCTCTGGGATTGCGGATGGAACTGCATCCCAACTGTGTTGATAAGCGCTTCCGGTTGTTGTTCTTGGATCTGCCATTTTGTGACTCCTGATATTGTCCGGTTAACTGGTTTTTTCCTGTGTGTTGTTTCTTCTAACGGTGAAATATTATTGTTATGACGATTTATTCGGTCTGTAGTGCAAGTGCAGGATTGAGGAAGGAACGCTTGTAATAAACTAAGGCATCGGTCGATGGATTATGGTTAAGTGCGACAACTCGACCGACCATCACGTTATGGGAGCCCGCTGGATAGATATCTTCGATTTCACAGTCAAAACTGACTAATGCATCTTTCAATACAGGGCTATTTGTTTCTAACGTGATCCATTCTGCAGCTGCATATCGCTCATCCATACTTTGTTTGCCACCAGCAAAATAACCGGCTAACGGAATATGCGAGTCAGGTAAAACGTTCACGCAAAAGCGACGGTTTTCGACAAACAAATGACTTTGCGCTGAGTTTTTGTTCATGCAAACCAATAGTAAAGCAGGGTCATCAGACACACTGCACATCGCGGTTGCAGTAAACCCGCCACGCCCTGCTGGTCCATCAGT
>QKFI01000350.1 GCA_003251455.1 Tolumonas sp. | reverse complement strand
GCAAACCACTTTGGCTTACTAGAACAAACTAATCTGAGCTATCAATCATGGCGCAGTCTGCATGCTGAGCGCGTAAGATTAAAAAAAGAGCAAGAACAACGCCAAGCCCGTTTGCAATTGTTGGAATATCAAGTACAAGAACTTGATGAGTTCGCATTGCAGGACGGTGAATTTAAAGAAATCGAGGCGGAACATAGTCGGTTGGCCAACAGTGAAGTCTTGTTGAACAATAGCCAATTATGTCTGCAATTATTAAGCGATGGAGAAGATGTTAATGTTCAACAACTTCTTAAAACCGTGCTTGATAAATTAGATGCCTTAGTTGAACTGGACCCGCAGTTAAAAAATGTTTCTCAGTTGCTTAATGATGCGGTAATCCAGATTGATGAAGGTCAATATGAACTTAAACACTATCTCGATTCTCTAGAACTCGGCAAGGTTTGCTGAAATCGAAACCCGATTATCAAAAGCCATGGAGCTCGCTCGGAAACATCATGTCCACCCTGAAGCGTTAGTTCAAAAGCATCAAGAATTAAAACAAGAATTAACTCATTTAAGCGATGCGGATGAAAGATTAGCTTCACTCTCACAGTCTGTTCAGGAAGCACGTGATATTTATCTCGTCGCTGCAAAACAATTATCTGCAAGTCGCCAACGCTATGCTGAAGAGTTAAGTTCACGCATTACCTTCGAGATGCAGCAACTGAACATGCCGGAAGGTAAATTCAACATTACTTTTCATCAAAGCGAACAACCAACGCCTACCGCAATGGGCTTTGACTTGCCGGAATTTTTAGTTTCAACAAACCCCGGGCAACCATTACAAAGCTTGGGAAAAGTAGCCTCTGGTGGTGAACTTTCACGGATCAGCTTAGCAATCCAGGTAATCACAGCTCAGAAAATCGCAACACCAACCCTAATCTTTGATGAGGTAGATGTGGGTATCAGCGGTAACACAGCAGCTATAGTCGGACGTATGCTTCGAAAATTAGGTGAATCGACACAGGTATTGGTGGTCACACATTTACCTCAAGTCGCAGGTAATGGGCATCAGCAATATCTTGTCGCTAAAGAAAATGACGGCATAGAAACTAAAACATCAATGACGTTACTTGATGAAGAAAACCGGATCTCAGAACTTGCACGTTTATTAGGTGGGGATCAGATCACAGTTAATGCACTTGCGAATGCTCGAGAACTATTGATTACATGATGAGGCTTTTCTTGATGCGGATTAGCCGTTATTATCGGGGCTGCTCTTGTAATGGAAAATGATACCCTATATGCAGAATCGTAAATGGTTAGTAGCACTCTGCGCTGGTGCTTTAATGTTCGCAACAACCGGTTGTGTATATCGCATTGATGTTCCTCAAGGTAACTATGTGGAACAAAAAGAAGTGAATAAACTACGTGTAGGTATGACCCGGGAGCAGGTCACTTATGTGATGGGAAGCCCTATGGTCACAGACCAAAATGACCCGAACACTTGGTATTACGTTTATTACATGAAACCTGGTTGGGATGAGGCTGAGCAGAAAGAATTACAGTTGAAGTTCAAAGATAACAAATTAGTGGCACTGAATGGTGATTTTACAACATCTTCTGACTTCTATAGCCCACTCTGATTCGCATATCTATGATAAAGCCGGAATCCTCCGGCTTTATTCATTTCATCGCTTGTAATTTTGCTTTCTCAGCACGCTGACGCCTGATTTCCTTTGGATCAGCTATCAGGGGCCGATAAATTTCTATTCTGCAATTTTTACTAACAACAGTTGATAGCGGAACCATCTTCGAATAGATGCCCACCTTGTTTGAAGCCAGATTAATTTCAGGATGACGCGCTAAAATGCCAGATTCCCGAATAATTTCTTCTATGGTCATCCCAGGTGTGCATTTAACGTTCAGAACGGTCTCATTCAGAGGCAATGCATAAGCTACCTCAACTAAAAGAGAATCAGACACCATAAACCTCTTTCGCTCTTTGCGTAAAAGCCGACACCATAGCCCCCGTCAACTCTTTAAATATTTTGCCAAACGCCATTTCAATCAATGGCGAAGAAAATTCAAATTCGAGATCCAATTCGATTTTGCAAGCTGAATCATCCAGAGAGATAAAATGCCAGATACCACGTAGCATCTTAAACGGTCCTTCAACTAACTGCATATCAATACTATGATTCGGAAGTAATACATTGCGAGTTGTAAAAGTCTTATGAATTCCTGCTTTTGATACACCAACCGATGCAATCATTTGCTCATCATTACTTTCAATAACGCGCCCATCGACACATCCTGGTAAAAAGTGAGGATATGCTTCCACATCATTGACTAACTTATACATTTGTTCTGCACTAAACATAACCAGTGCACTACGATTTACTCGGGCCATAAAAACTCCTCTTAATCGCTGCAAATTTTAGCACGAGCACACAAAGATTCACTAAACCTCTTACCAGATTAGTTTTAAAGCATAGGAGCAGCACGTATAATGCAACGCTTAAGTTTAGAAAAGGCTTCAGCGACATGAATAAAAAGAAATCAAATAAAGGCGGTGACAGTACTATTGCGCTGAACAAAAAAGCCCGCCATGAATACTTTATTGAAGATAAATATGAGGCAGGTTTAGCGTTGCAGGGATGGGAAGTAAAATCCCTTCGTGCAGGCAAAGCGAATATCGGCGATAGCTATGTTCTGATTCAGAATGGTGAGGCGTTCTTATTCGGTGCCACAATCACACCTTTGAACGTTGCATCAACCCATGTTGTTTGTGATCCAACCCGGATCCGTAAATTACTATTGCAGAAACAACAGCTAGAACGACTGATTGGTTTAGTAGAACGTCAAGGGTATACCCTGATTCCGCTTGCCATGTATTGGAGTCGAGCTTGGGTTAAAGTAGAAATCGGATTAGCGAAAGGTAAGAAAGAACACGATAAACGCGATGATATTAAAGAACGTGACTGGAAACGTGATAAAGAGCGAATGCTCAAAAACAAAGCGCGTTGATCTTGGTAGAAACGTATTTATAAGGTATCATTGTAATAACACATTGGGGCTGATTCTGGATTCGACGGGACACGCGAAACCCAAGGTGCATGCCGAGGTGCGGTAGGCCTCGTAAATAAACCGCAAAACAATAGTCGCAAACGACGAAACTTACGCTTTAGCAGCTTAATAACCTGCTCGAAGCCCTTCTCCCCTAACTTGCTAGTGACTTAGGGAAACGGAAGGTCATCCTTCACTAGATCGCGTGGAAACCTTGCCTGGGGTGGAAGCGTTAAAACTAATCAGGCTAGTCATTTAGTGGCGTGTCGGTCCGCAGCTGGATGGCGAATGTAAAGATTCGACTAAGCATGTAGTACTGAGGATGTAGGTTTTTCGGACGCGGGTTCAAATCCCGCCAGCTCCACCAAATA
>QKFI01000184.1 GCA_003251455.1 Tolumonas sp. | reverse complement strand
TTCGCATTATTCGCATGCAAGGTCGCCATACATAAATGCCCTGTTTCTGCAAATGATAAGGCATATTCCATGGTTTCCTGATTACGGATCTCACCAATCAGAATGACATCGGGTGCCTGGCGCAATGCGCTCTTCAGCCCTTCTTCATAATTGATGGTATCTGTTCCAACTTCACGCTGAGTGATTAAAGACTTGTCATGTTTATGCACAAACTCGATAGGGTCTTCAATCGTCAGAATATGATCGGTCGCATGACGATTTCTATACCCAACCATGGCTGCTTGCGTCGTCGATTTACCTGCACCGGTCGCCCCGACAAACAACACCAGACCACGTTTCGCCATTGCTAACTGTTTCACAGACAACGGGAGAAATAATTCATCACAGGTTGGAATAATGGTGTTGATCCGTCGAATCGAACAACCAGGGAGATCCTGCTGCCAGAAGGCACTGACACGAAACCGTCCTAAATTAGGAATCGAAATCGCAAAGTTTGCATCCCGATACTTAAAATAAGAACGTAGCCGATCTTCGGTCATCGTATGTTTGATCATGTCGAGCACTTGATCTTCATTCAGAATCTCTTCACCCAACCGATGTACTTTGCCATTTACTTTTAAACAAGGTTGAATACCTACACTAAGAAAAAGGTCAGAACCTTTTTCATTAATGAGCGTCTGCAATAAGTTTGAAAGTTCCATCTTTTATTGGCCATTAGTAAATTGAATTTGGATCAACCGCCTTAGATTTAGCATCCTGAACGGAGATCAAGCCTCGTGCTACCATGTCTTTCAGACAAGCGTCCATGGTCTGCATGCCATGGATCATTCCCGTCTGAATAACGGAATACATTTGTGCAATTTTATCCTCACGGATCAGATTTCGGATAGCCGGGATACCAAGCATAATTTCATGCGCAGCCACACGACCGCCGCCAATTTTCTTCAACAGCGTTTGAGAAATAACGGCGCGCAATGATTCAGACAACATCGAACGAACCATGTCTTTTTCTGAGCCAGGGAACACGTCGATAATACGGTCGATGGTTTTTGCCGCAGAAGTTGTATGCAATGTACCGAACACCAAGTGACCGGTTTCAGCCGCTGTCAGTGCCAGACGGATGGTTTCCAGGTCACGCATTTCCCCAACCAGAATAATGTCCGGGTCTTCACGTAACGCTGAACGGAGTGCGGCATTAAAGCTTTTCGTATCCCGGAAAACTTCACGTTGGTTCACCAAACTTTGTTTACTCTGATGAACAAACTCGATTGGGTCTTCGATTGTGATAATATGATGGTTAAAATTATCATTGATGTAATCAATCATCGCAGCCAGTGTTGTTGACTTACCGGAACCAGTTGGTCCGGTTACCAGCACTAAACCACGCGGATATTCAGAAATTGATTGAAAAATCGATGGGGCATTTAAATCACCAAGGGTTAGAACTTTACTTGGGATGGTACGGAAAACAGCAGCAACACCACGGTTCTGGTTGAAAGTATTCACACGAAAGCGAGCCATATTTGGCACTTCAAACGAAAAATCGACCTCTAAATCTTCTTCGAACACCTTGCGCTGATGATCATTCATGATGTCATAAATCAGATTATGAACTTCACGGTTTTCCATCGCTGGTAAATTGATACGACGAACATCCCCATCAACACGAATCATTGGAGGTTGGCCTGCGGAAAGATGTAGATCTGATGCGTTATGTTTTACACTAAAGGCCAATAATTCGGTTATATCCATTTATTCCCTACTCCTAACAAAAACTGAACCCATGAATAATGATATTGCACAACGCTTGTTACAAATTAATCAACAAATAACAGCATATGCTCTTGAAGCTGGTCGGTCAGCTGACAGTGTGCAACTTTTGGCGGTCAGCAAAACGAAACCTGTCGAAGCTGTTATCGCGGCTTTTCAGGCCGGACAACGTCAATTTGGTGAATCCTATGTTCAGGATGCCTTACCAAAAATTCAATTTTTACAAGATGATAAACAATACGACGATATCGTATGGCATTTCATTGGTCCAATTCAATCAAACAAAACCAAACATGTGGCGGAAAACTTCTCTTGGGTCCACAGTGTCGATCGGGAAAAGATTGCACAGCGATTGAATGACCAGCGTCCAGCGTCCAAATCACCACTAAATATCTGTCTCCAAATTAATATTAGTGGAGAAGAGACCAAATCGGGTATGAATCAGGAAGAAGTTTTCGATCTGGCAGACAAAATTGAACAATTACCGCATTTAAAATTACGTGGATTAATGGCAATTGCCGAAAATACGACGGATCTTGACCGTGTCAGATCAAATTTTGAATCGATGCAGCAATTGTTTAACGAACTGAAAAAACGTTATCCTTCCGTAGATACCTTATCGATGGGCATGACGGATGATATGCCTATTGCAGTTGCATGCGGGAGTACCATGGTTCGTATTGGTACCGCCATTTTCGGCAGCAGAGAATATAAATAAGCAGGATGTATGAAAGATAAAAAAATAGCATTTATTGGTGGCGGCAACATGGCTCGTAGCCTGATCAGTGGCCTGCTAAAAGCCGACATTCCACCACATCATATTCACGCGACCGATTTAGATGCAGGAAAAATTAATGAGCTGGCGAATGAATTCGGCATCATTGGAAGCACTGATAATGCTGCAGCAGCCAAATCCTCAGACATCATCGTTTTAGCGGTAAAACCACAGTTTATGGCTGACATGTTAACCGAGCTGACGAAGACCATATCTGATTACAGCAACAAGCTCGTGATTTCCATTGCAGCGGGTGTCACCATCCAACGCATTAGCAGTCTGATTATCGTGCGTTGCATGCCAAATACCCCATCACTGATTGGTCTGGGTGTTACTGGGCTTTACGCACCAATTTCCGTGAGCGTTGAAGATCGGACTGCAGCAGAAGGCCTTTTACAAGCCGCTGGTAAAACTGTCTGGGTAAATACCGAAGTGGATATCAATGCTGTGACTGCAACCTCCGGTAGTGGCCCAGCTTATTTCTTCCTGTTTATGCAAGCGATGATCGAAGAAGCTGAAAAGATGGGCTTCTCTAACGAAGCTGCGCGTCTTCTGGTTCAAGAAACAGCATTAGGTGCTGCGCAGATGGTGATTAATAATCCGCAAACCGATCTTGCGACTTTGCGTGCGCAAGTCACATCCAAAGGCGGAACAACAGCCGCAGCAATCGCAGCTTTTGAAGATGGCGGCTTACAGGCTTTAGTCAGTCAGGCAATGCAGGCAGCGCAAAAACGCGCGGAAGAAATGGAAACCCTTTTCTGAGGAACCAAATGAATACTTTGTTTTTTGTGCTCGATACTGTTTTTAGTGTTTACCTGATGGTTGTCTTGATGCGTTTTTGGCTGCAATGGGTTCGCGCCGACTTTTACAACCCACTCAGTCAGTTTGTCGTAAAGCTCACCCATCCGGTTCTAACACCATTGCGCCGGATCATACCAGGATTCAGAGGAATTGATTTTGCT
>QKFI01000183.1 GCA_003251455.1 Tolumonas sp. | reverse complement strand
CGGTCAGCAGTTTGTTGACGTATGGATCGCAGCGCGTACCCAGCAGATCGTGAACACGACCACCATGCTCATCAACACCATAATCTGCCAGACTGTCTGCGGTGATGGTTGCGATTGGACGCAGGAATGGCAGGTTTGACCACAGACGATCATAGGTTGAAACATGTGCACCCTGTAACTGACGGGTACGAGATGCCCACATCCGTTCACGTGGGTTGTGTAGGTTCCACATATTCAGATCGCCAACCTGAGCACCTTCTTTCGCCACAATACGGAACACGTGACCCGCTGGAACTGTCCAGGCCTGACCGGTACGAATTGGCACATGGATTGACTCAACGAGTTCTCGTTTGTCAGTCGCTTCCGCAATTTGCAATTTTTTGATAAAACTCGCGGTTCACGTCTAAAGCGGAGCCTTTATTGGCCTGATAAGCCGCCGGATAGAATTTGGTCATGATTACTCCTTGGTAACGAACAGCTTGAGTAAGGCTTGTTCTGAATCATCTAGGTATTGGGAAAGCAACTTCACAGCGTCTTCACGCTGACCGGATTGAAGGAGCCGATAAATTTTCCGGTCACGTTCAACCCAGGGTTGCTGGAAAAATTTTTCATCGGGTGCAGAGGCGAACAGCAAACGTAATTGCGCGATGATGCTGGCAAAAAAGCTGTCGAACCGGCGACTGCCGAGAATGGAAACAATGATTTGATGAAAACGCAGACTGTAGGTGGCCGCGGTTGCCCAATCATCATCACGCGCAGCTGTTTCGACTGTCTCAATTGCAGACAGCATACGAGCAAGCGCTTCCTGTTTGATGTAACGTCCGCCATTGATAGCCTGAACTTCCAGTGTGCGACGAATGACATA
This sequence comes from Tolumonas sp., assembly GCA_003251455.1. Lineage (GTDB taxonomy): Bacteria > Pseudomonadota > Gammaproteobacteria > Enterobacterales > Aeromonadaceae > Tolumonas. Next base: position 2,498 of record QKFI01000183.1, on the reverse strand, counting down.
AATATCTTTGATGTCGCTGCGTTCCATGATGCGGACTGTCACGCCTTTGTTGCGTTGATAGGTCACCAGACCTTCGCAAAGCAGTTGGCGGAGTGCTTCCCGGATCGTATTACGAGAGGCCTCCAACCGTTCAGCCAGATCCATTTCGACGAGGGTTTGACCGGCATGCAACTGTCCTGCGATCAGTTCATCGCGTAACAGACTGGCAACCCGTTCAAATGCGGGTAAATGGTCATATTGGGTATCAAGCAGCTGAGACATCGTGCGTCAATTCCAGTTGATTCAGGGCATGTTGCTGGCTCGCCAGAAAGCGGCATAAACGTTCATTATCTGAGTCACGTAATTGTGCCGGGGTGCCTACAGCGGTAATTTCACCTTGTTCCATAAAGATCACGCGATCAGACACTTTAAAGGCAAACTGCATTTCGTGTGTGACGATCACCATGGTCATGCCTTCATTGGCCAGATCTTCAATGACTTTGAGCACTTCGCCGACCAGTTCTGGGTCGAGTGCAGACGTTGGTTCATCGAACAACATGATGGCTGGTTTCATCGCCAGTGCACGAGCAATGGCAACACGTTGTTGCTGACCACCGGATAGTTGGTGCGGATACTGATGGGCATGTGCGAGCAGACCGACTTTATCAAGCAACGCCAAGGCCAGTTGACGGATGTCTTCATCAGAACCACGATGATGATAAGCGGGTGCCAGCATGATGTTTTCCAGCGCTGTTTTATGCGGGAACAGATAAAAACCCTGGAATACCATGCCGATCCGATCAATGTGTTCGTAATAATGTTCATCCGGACGACCGTTTGCAGTCGGATGCAGGAATGGTTTGCTGTTCATCAGGATCTCGCCTTTCGTCAGCATTTCCATACCATTCATCGTGCGGATCAGCGTGGTTTTACCTGAACCAGATGGGCCAATAACAGAAATCACTTCACCCGGGCGAACTTTCAGATCGATGCCTTTCAGCACTTCTTTAGTGCCATACGATTTCCGAACTTCGATCGCAGACAGGATCGGTTTGCTGTGTTCTGACGGGGCAGATCGCTGGGCTTTGACTGGCGGAGTAACAGAAATTGAGCTCGCTAATTGGATTTCAGCTTCAGTGGTTGGTGCAGCCACACGTTTGCTGACATCAAAGCGATTTTCCAGCCAGACAATCAGACGATCAAAGACGGTAACAATTAATACGTAATAACATGCAACAGCAAGTAAGGTTTCCATTACCTTAAAGTTTTGCGTGTAGAGGCGTTGTCCTACCATCAGGATTTCGGCCAGAGAAATGACAGAGACCAGAGAGGTCAGTTTCACAATGGTCACGAATTCATTCGCCAGTGACGGCAGTGCGATCTTGATCGCCTGCGGGATCACGATCAGACGTTGGATACCGACAAAACGCATCCCTAATGCCCGACCTGCTTCGGTCTGACCTTTATGAACCGACAGCAAACCACCCCGATGAATTTCAGCAATATATGCGGATTCACTCAGGATCATGGCCAGCAAGCCGGATGTAAACGGAGATGAAAGCACATCTGCGCTGGCTGGGATAAATTGCGGTACGTTATAGATAAAAATGATCAGTACCAGCAGAGGCAAACTACGGAACAACCAGATATAGCCGCCGGATAACCAACGAATTGGACGGTAATGGGATTGTTTCGCCAACGCCAGCACCATGCCGAAGATGATCCCGCCGAGCCAGGTTGCAACACTGAGTTCAACCACTAGTAATGAGGCATCCCAAAAATCCTGATTGCTGAACAGGCTGAGCAGATATTGCCAGTCAAATTCCATAGTTCCGATCCTTTTTTCATGGCCCCTCATGCTTGAGGGGCTTTTTACGAGGTATGACTTACAGCGTGCCGTTTAATGCGGCGGTAATTTCTGCTTCACTTGGCGTTGCTACGCTGTATTTCGCCAGCAGTGTTTTAAAGTCTTCGGTGGTTTCTGCTTTGCCAATCGCTGTTTTGAGTGCGTCTACGAGTTCGGTGTTACCTTTTTTCACGGCAAGGCCAACAACAACCGGATAGATAATGTCGCTGGTCAGTGTCAATTTGCCTGATTTATCTGCAGCCGCTTTTGCAACACCTGCATCTTCAAATTGCGCATCGACAGCATGAGATAAAACAGCCTGGCTTGCTTCAGGAGATGTAGGGAATTCGCGTACATCAATCGCTGCTAAACCCTGTTTAGCACAGTAGGTTTCAGAAACAGTTTTCAGTTTGCTGATCCACGCGGCACCCTGAATTGAACTTACTTTTTTGCCACACAGATCTTCTGGTTTCTGAGGTTTGAAACTGCCATCTTTCAATGCCAGTAAAACACCACCAGTTTTCATGTAAGGGATGTATTCGATTTGTTTAGCGCGTTCAGGTGTGACATAGAGCGTTGATGCAATGACATCAAATTTCTTTAGATTCACGCCCATGATCAGGTTAGCGAAGCGTGTATCCATGAATGTTGGCTTCGCCCCCATTTCTTTTGC
>QKFI01000179.1 GCA_003251455.1 Tolumonas sp. | reverse complement strand
AAAACATCTGCCCGATACCGACTGGCATTTGCCGATTCTCTATGATTTTGCCAAAGCGCTGGGTGCCAGTATTCTCATTGCATCCTATTCGCGCTATGTGATCGACCTGAATCGTTCTGATGATGATCAGCCACTTTATGTCGGTGCGACGACAGGGTTGTTTCCTTCCACCTTCTTTGATGGTTCACCGCTTTATGAAGAAGGGAATACACCATCACAGGAGGAACGTCAGACCTACATCACTGACATTTGGCGACCTTATCATCAGAAAATCAAAGATGAACTGGCACGCATCAAAGAAAAATATGGCTACGCGCTTTTATTTGATGCGCACTCGATCCGAGGGGAAATTCCTTTCCTGTTTGAAGGTCGATTACCAGACCTGAATCTGGGCACGTTCAGCGGTAAAAGCTGTGACGATACGTTAGCAAATCAGCTGATCAAAATCTGTGAACAATCTGATTATAGTGCTGTGCTGAATGGCCGCTTTAAAGGTGGTTTTATCACCCGCAATTATGGTCAACCAGAAGCGCATGTTCATGCGGTGCAACTGGAAATGGCACAATCGATTTATATGGAAGAGACCCTGCCATTTCACTATGACGAAGCGAAAGCCGCATTACTTCAACCCTTGTTGACACAACTGCTCTCTACGATGCAGACATATCAACCTGCTTTCACTCTCTGTTAATTGAATCGATCAAAAACCGTCTGGGTTGACGGTTTTTGATGATTTATTTTTTATGGAGGGTTTGTTTTACAATCCCCATATCTTGGACCAGTGTTTTGTCATCCTTAATCACCATAACAGTTTCCTGTCCGTCTTCCTGTTGGAATACTAAATAACGAACATTGTCTGTATCTCGTTCAAAAATCTTTTTGAACTTCTGACGCTTACCGTTGGTTTCAATATAATCGGAGCCGATTGTAATTGTTTGTTGCGTGATAGATTGGCCAGTAACTTGTTGCATCATTTGGTTCATGGCACCCAACACCTCTGCACCAACACCTTCAGTTGAGACTGTGTATGTGCCTTCAAACCCGTTACCACACCCAGCTAATAACGTACCAGCTAGTAGTGCAATTCCCAATTTAGCCAACTTCATTTAGCTCTCCAAAAGCGTCGATCGAACATCAAAAAACAAATGGTGCCTGGATAGACACATATAAATTGTTATAGGTTTTATGAAGGGTATGCAAAATGAATCAAAATGTCATACCTTTCTTGGTCGATGTATTTAGTTGTTTTATCCAAATCATGCTCAAGTCGTTCCGGATTTTTGTTGAAATTGGTTATCAAAATCCTCTGTATCTTAACCTGCATAAGTTCATCTGTATCGAACGAGAGTTTTTGGTTGATGCTGATATCAGTAGTCTCAGGGTTGCTGAAGTCTGATCTAATTAGATGCAACGCTATTCTCTTTTAAACCCTCTGCAAATAGTTTAAGAATTTTGCTGCTTTTATCATTCTTTGTGATCATGCAAATATCCGTATCAAACTTGAACTGTTCAGGCTTGATTGCTCTGAATTCTCCCAATGTCTCCTTACCATATGCGTAATGTTTAGGTAGAAATCCGAGAAATAGTCCAGTCATGATTAGGAGGGCTACCGCTTCTACTTGTGTCGCTTTGGTTGGACAGCTATCGAGTCCTAAGTCCTTTTTGGCTTTATGTCGTAGTGCATATGTGTGATTTATTAGATTTTCATCATTAATATCTTTAAATGTAATTTTTTGATCTTCAGTATTAAACAGAGCATGTTTTGCACCACAATAGAGAAGAGATTCCTCTTTATAGAGCAAATTGTAGTTTAAATCATCTTTATATTCATATGCTGGTGCAATAATGCAGTGGAATCGGTTGTCGAATAATCCTTTCTCAAGCTCATTTAATGACGCTGTATGAAGTGTTACATTTACTTTTGGCGCTTGATGGCACATATATCGAATTGCTTTGCTGATCTTTAATTTTGGGTCTGAAATAACATTATCAATGATGCCTATATCAATATCTCCGATGATTTCAGTTCTGGTTGAATATAATTTTTCCTGGAAATCACCAATGGCTGAAAATAACTCCAAACAGGCATCATAAACTATTTCACCTTGCTCAGTCAGTGAGAATCCCTCCCGTCCGCGCGAGCATAGTGAAACGCCTAATCTTACTTCTAAATCAGATATTTGCTTGCTTATCGAGGCAAGTCCAAGTCCTAGCTGATTGCTTGCAGAAGTGAATCCACCTGTTTCAACAACGCATTTAAAAACTCGCAATAATTTTAAATCAACATTACTTAGTAACGATCGGTTGAGGTTCCCATTTTTTAATTGGTTTCCTCCTGAGGAAACTTTACTTTCCATGATTATCATTTACCCCGTAATTACATCGTGCCTAATATCTCATCATCCACATATCGTTGTTAACTTTTTAAAGTAAATATGGAATAGGCAACGAACTTAATGCAGAAATGCTGAAAGCAAAAAAGATACCATAAGGGAAATATATGTCAGATAAAGCGGATTTATTATGGGGTGGCCGATTCAAAAGTGGTCCTTCTGAAGCACTCACCAAATTATCCAGATCGCCAGAATATTATTTTGACTTAGCACCTTACGATATTGCTGGTTCAAAAGCACATGCACATGAATTAGAACGAGCAGGATTACTACTCCAATCTGAAACTGAAAAAATGGTCGAAACGCTGGAGCAAATTGACCTGGAATATCGCGCCGGCACACTCAAAGCGAAGTGGGGTGACGAAGATGTTCATACCTTCATCGAACGGGAATTAACAGAGCGTTTAGGTGATTTAGGTGGCAAGCTACGTGCGGGTCGTTCACGCAATGACCAGACTGCAAATGACTTAAAACTTTATCTTCGTGATCAGTCCAGAAAAGTACTAGCTCAATTATTGCTGTTACAGGATGCATTAGTTCAACAAGCCGCAAAACACACTGAGACGATTGCACCTGGATTTACCCACTTACAACAAGCACAACCCATCGTGTTTGGTCATCAGCTCATGGCTCATGTTCAGGCATTCGCTCGCGATATCAGCCGATTACAGGATTGGGATGAAAGAACGGCGTATTGTCCGCTTGGTGCTGCGGCAATGGCGGGATCGGCAATCGCGCTACATCCTGAATTATCCGCGAAAGAACTAGGCTATACCGCACCATGTGAAAACTCGATTGATGCCGTTGCCAGCCGGGATCATGTCGCTGAGTTCTTATTTGTGACCGGAATGTTGTCAGTGCACCTGTCGCGTTTATGTGAAGAAGTCTGTTTATGGGCATCCCGTCAGTTCCGTTGGGTAAACATCCACGACAGTTACTCGACTGGTAGTTCCATCATGCCGCAAAAGAAAAATCCGGATATCGCCGAATTAACACGTGGTCGTAGCGGACGCCTGATTGGCAATTTGATGGGATTGATGACAACGCTGAAAGCAATGCCACTTTCTTACAACCGTGATTTGAGTGAAGACAAACGTCATGCCATTGATTCTGTCGAAACATTACTGACCATTCTGCCCGCAATGTCTGGAATGATTGCAACGATGGAAGTGAATGTTGACGAACTTCGCTCGCAGGCACCAGAAGGATTCACCTTAGCAACCGAAGTAGCCGATTGGCTGGCTAAATCAGGTGTGCCTTTTAAAGTCGCACATGAAATTACCGGTAATCTGGTGAAGTACTGTGAAGAGAAAAATCTCCAGCTGTGGGAAGTCGATGATCAGGAACTGATTCGTATTGATGAACGGTTAAATGGCGATGTGAAATCTGTTTTGACACTTGAAGCTGCTATCAAACTCAGATCGGCAACTGGTGGCACAGCGCCAGAACAGGTGCAAAAGCAGATTCAGAACATGAAAGTTGTTATCGAGAGCCAAAAGAATTGGTGTGAGGCATACGCAGGTTTAAGAGTTTAACCGCAGCAGTTCATGGAGGAGCTTGATGATGGCACTGGAAAACATTTTGTCTGGTCCGACAACCACAACTAAATACGATTTAAGTAAGCATCAATATGTCCCGCATCGATATTACGGGCGGATGTGTTCTGCGGTGGTGATTGTTTCCCTGTTGGTGATGCTTGTGAAAGCCTTTGCCGAAGGAAATATTGAATGGTCATATGTCGGGCAGTTTTTCACAGCACAATCGATTTTAAATGGTGTTGTGAATACGATCATTATGTCGATTCTGGCAATGTGTTTAGGGGTCGTTTTCGGGGTGATTGCAGCGATCATGCATTTATCCAGGAATCCGGTACTCCATTACACCGCAGTCGCATATGCCTGGGTTTTTCGTGGAACACCGCTGATCCTGCAATTATTGTTGTGGTTCAATCTGGCTTTAGTGTTCCCAACGATTTCAATTCCTGGTCTGTTTAGTGTTGAAACGGTGACTGTGATGACGCCTTTTGTCGCCGCACTGTTAGGACTGAGCATCAACCAAGGGGCATATACATCAGAAGTTGTGCGTGCGGGTCTGTTATCTGTTGATATCGGTCAATACGAAGCAGCGAAATCAATCGGGATGCCACATTTGCAGGCATTAAAGCGAATTATTCTGCCTCAGGCTATGAAAGTCATTATTCCACCAATCGGTAATGAATTTATTAGCATGATAAAAACCACCAGTTTGGCCAGTATGATTCAATATTCTGAACTTCTGTATAACAGTCAAAATATATATTACGCAAATGCGCGTGTTATGGAGTTACTGTTCGTTGCGGCAATATGGTATTTAATGATCGTCACCGTCATGTCAATTGGGCAGCATCAATTAGAGAAATACTTCTCTAAAGGAAATAAGAAAATTCATTAATTTGATAATTAATTAATAATTGCTGCAAGGTTTTGATATGAAAAATATTGTTAGAGCTGTCAATGTTAATAAGTATTTTGGTAATTTCCATGCATTGAAAGATGTCAATCTGGAAGTTAATTTCGGCGAAGTGATGTGTATTTTAGGGCCTTCTGGTTCTGGTAAAAGCACATTCCTAAGATGTATCAATCAGCTTGAAACGTTAGATAGTGGCAACATTTGGGTAGATGATGAATTGGTTGGTCATCGGGTATCCGGCAACAAGATTTACCCGCTGACTGAAAAACAAATCGCGCGTCAGAGATTGCATACAGGTATGGTTTTTCAGCGTTTTAATTTGTTTCCGCACAAAACTGCCCTCGAGAATATTCTTGAAGGGCCCTGTAATGTGCAATTACGCAGTAAAGAGGAGGTGACAGAAGAAGCCATGGATCTACTCGACCGGGTAGCTTTGGCACATAAAGCACATGAATATCCTCAGAATTTATCGGGTGGTCAACAACAGCGGGTTGCGATTGCGAGAGCGCTTGCAATGAAGCCGAAACTGATGCTGTTTGATGAACCAACGTCTGCGTTAGATCCTGAAATGGTTGGTGAAGTGTTAGGTGTCATGCGAACGCTCGCAAAAGAAGGCACAACGATGGTCGTCGTTACTCATGAAATGGGCTTTGCACGAGAAGTAGCAAATAAAATCGTTTTCATGGACGAAGGGCAAATTGTTGAACAAGGTGCTCCAGAAGAAATTTTATTTAACCCTAGTAACCCGCGTATGCAGAATTTTATTTCTGCAATTCTCATCTAGTTAATAACATAGGACTTGTTGTTATGAAGAAAACTATTTTATCTATTCTTGCTGCAGGTGTTTTATTTAATTCAGCTGCGAATGCCTCAATTGATTTGCCTCAGCATATTAAAGATAAAGGTGAATTAGTAGTTGCAATTATGCCAAATTATCCGCCAATGGAATTTAAAGATCCGGCGACGAGTCAATTAACTGGTGTTGATTATGATTTGGGTATGGCGATTGGTGAGAAATTAGGAATTAAGATCCAATGGCAGGAAGTTGCATTCGAACAGATGGTGAATGCAGTAGCGACCAAACGTGTTGATATGATCATGTCTGGAATGACCGACACGAAAGAACGTCAGAAGGTGATCAGTTTCATTGACTATTTCACGACAGGCCCACAGTTCTACACACTGGCTGATCGCAGTGATATCAACGACACCATGGATCTTTGCGGTAAAAAAGTTGGTACCAGCCGTCGTACTACGTTCCCAAAAGAAATCGCAGCATGGAGCAAAGAACACTGTGAAGCGAATGGCAAACCAGCAATCATTGTTGTTGGTGCAGAAGGGACTGCTGATGCACGCAACCAGTTGAAACAACGTCGTCTGGATGGTGCTGTTCAAGGTAGTGAAACCCTGCCATACATCATGAATTTGGAAAAGAACAAGTTCAAACCACTGGGTACGGCATTCCGTTCCCAATACACCGGTTTAGGTATGGGTAAAGAAGACCCAGCATTGATCTCTGCTGTTCAGGCTGCCATCAACGAATTGATCGCTAGTGGTCATTATCAGGAAATCCTGAAGAAATGGGGTCTGGAACATAACGGTGTGAAAGAAGCATCAGTGAATCAGGGCGCATAAAGCCATCTTAGGAGCCTTACGATATGAAAATTGAACGTATGGCTCCTCTGTGGCCCGACAATAAGCGGGGCTGCATGGCCCTCGCTTTTGATCTGGATGGCCCCACAGGGGATGCAATGCTGACTGACTCCATCTGGGGTAACCCTGAATACTACACGTTTGGCAGTTACGGTCCGTTTCGCGCCTTAGGCCGATTACTTGATCTGCTTGATGACTTCAAATTACCTGCAACGTTTTTTGTACCGGCTTATGTCGTTGAACATTGGCCAAAACAATGTGCTGAAATTGTCGAAAGAGGCCATGAAGTCGGTTACCACGGATACAAGCACGAATCTTTCTATGTGCTCGAACGCGAAGAACAGCTGCGAGTCATGGAAAAATCAAAACAGATCCTATGGAATTTTTTGGGCACAGAGGCACAGGGTTTCAGAACGCCTTCAGGCGACTGGCATAAAGATACGTTGTCTGTTTTAGCCGAATTTGGTGTGACGTATTCAAGCAGTATGCGTGGAGATGACCGACCATATTTGGTTCATCTCAATGAAAATAGCCGTCCACTTGTTGAACTGCCTGGTAAATGGGAGCTGGATGATTATGCCTCCATTGCTTATACACGGGCGCCGAATTTCCCCGCTGGTCAGGATAGAACAGCAAGTTACAAATTGACGTTAGAAAATTGGTCTTATGAATTCGATGGTGCAATGGATGAAGGCCTGTTTTTAACGACATTATTTCATCCAAAAATTACCGGAAAACCCGGGCGTATCTTGCTGCTGGAAAAACTGCTGGAGCATATGTGCGCCAGAGATGATGTCTGGTTTGCAAGAGGCAAAGAAGTCGCAGACTGGGTATTGAAAGTGAAGGGGTATGGTGATGGACAATAAAACCATATGGCCGAATGGTCACCAATGTGCGGTTGTCATTACCGTCGATTATCACGATGTTGAAGGCACTCTGACGCAATATCCACAATTGGAAGGCCGTGAGAAATCCTTATCAGTATGGCGTTATGGCACCTTGAGATGCGTTGACCGCTTATTAAATCTTTTGGAAGAGAAAGCTGTACGTTCTACCTGGTGTATACCTTCAAGTGTTGCGAGAAATCAGCCCGAACATCTTCAACGTATTCTCAAAAATCAATATGAGATCGCTTGTTCTGGATATACACATGAGGATTATTCGACCTTATCAATTGATGAACAGATCTCAAATTTAAAGCTGGGTGTTCAAGAGCTGACAGCGTTAACCGGGCACAAACCAAAAGGGTTCCGGACGCCATTAGGTCAGTGGAAAAGAGGTTTTGTGCATGCATTACAGGATGAGGACATTCAATGGTCGTCGTCCTGGCGTGGTGATGATGTTCCATATTTTCATGTCGAAGCGCCAGTCGTTGAAATTCCATTGCATTATGAGTTGGAAGACGATCCTTATTTTGCTTTTAATCTGAGCCCAGCTGTTCCTGTCGGTCAATCTCGCATTGCTTCTTATTCTGAAACACTTGAAAACATGAAACTCGACTTTGAAGGATTTTATCGTTTTGGCTTGTGTTATGTATTGCGCCTGCACCCTGAGATCATCGGTACAGCAGGACGAATTGGCCTTTTGTCAAACCTGATTGATTTTATGAAATCCAAATCTGGCGTCTGGTTTGCCACAGCAGATGAAGTCGCAACTTGGTGGCAGACACAACCAGTAAACACATCCGATCATCCGGCAAATGTATATTTTCGACAAATAGAGGCGCGGAATCATGAGTGATTTATTAAATGAACTCGCTTCTCTCATCAAAAATACGAAATACAGTGATTTTTCAGAACCGGTTGTGGAGAAGTGTAAGCGTCATATTCTGGACACTCTTGGAGCAGCATTAGCTGGTAGCACCAGTGATATTTATCAAAAAGTGTTATCAGCCAATGAACCCTGTATGAGCGAGGGATGCTCTGTTTTATGGGGACAATCACTGCTGACGGGGCCAAATCTTGCGGCTTTTCTAAATGGCGTCGCTGCGCATATGTACGAGCTGGATGACACCGGAGGATGTGATCATTCCGGAGCTGTTGTGGTTCCTGCCGTACTTGCAGTGTTACCTGTTTGTAAACAGCCAGTATCAGGTGAAAAGTTCATCACTGCGGTCATGATCGGTTATGAGGTTGGTCGTAGAATTTTGGAATCGTTAGGCGGTTATGCTGCGCACAATAACAAAGGCTGGCATTCAACCGCAACTTGTGGCGTTTTCGGAGCTGCGGCGGCTGTTGCTTTCATCATGGACTGTACTGAAGCTGAAATTGCTTCTGCACTGGGTATTGCCAGTAGCTTTAGTAGTGGAAACTGGGCATTCATTCATGATGGTTCGCATACTAAAAAGTTACATGCAGGTCATGCGGCCCAACATGGTGTGATGTCGTCATTGTTGGCAAAAGCGCAACTTCAAGGACCAAGCCACATTTTCGAACCAGTTTGGGGTGGTTTCTTTGGCACGCATGGTAATGGTCAAGAAAATCCAGAACAGCTGGTGAAAGACTGGGGGGCTCCATGGAAAATCGAGCGTTGCTCAATTAAACCTTATGCCTCGTGTCGTGGTGTTCATTCTTCACTTGATGCGTTACAAAGTATTCTAAACACGCATGGTTTCTCCAGAACTGATATTGAGGTTATTGAAATTCGTCTTTCCAGATTTTTACATGGCATGTGTGGCAATGTTGAACTGGAAAGTTTGGCTGGAACACAAATGAGTTTGCCCTATGCTTTAGCTGCGTTGGTGCATTATGGGAAAGCTGACCTATCTGTCTATGAAGAATCGAAGCGTCTTGATCCACTCATTCAAGCGGCATTACAGTCAATTCATTTGTTCATTGATGATGATTTTCCATCCGATGGTGAACCGTTGGTAACAGTTAAAACAAAAGATGGACGGGTAGAGAGCTGTATGATTACCGAGATTCTCGGTTCTCCCAAAAATCCACTCTCTGATGATAAGTTGCTCGAGAAGTTTAACGATCTAAGTCAGCTTTGTTTGCCACCGGAACAAGTCAGCCGTTTGATGGATGTCTGCCTCTCATTAGATGAGGTAGAGGATTGTCTTTCTGTTGTTCAATCTTTAGCAAAGGCATAGTTAACGATGAAGAAAAACTGCCTGACTCAGACAGTTTTTCTCAAGATCTTAACCGGCACGATTTTCTGCGGTGACCATCATCCGGCTGCCCAGACGATAACGTGAAGAGGGGTGTAAGAAGCGAACGTAAGTAACAGTCTTATTATTCGTCCAAGTGCGACGCATCAGCACCAGACACGGTGTTTGTTCTGTCACCTCCAGCAATTTTGCTTCTTCCGCACTCGGTAGTGTTGCGTCAACAATGTGCTCCATTTCTTCCACGGGGACATGTTTCAGCAAATATTGTGAAGGGGGCAGGGACTCCGAAAATGTCTGCGACAAAAATTCAGGTACGAGTTCAGGGTTCACATAACGTTCTTCAAGCTGAACAGCGGTGTCTTCTTCATAGTGTACACAAATGATATGAAAGACCGAATGTCCTGTCGGAAGGCCAATCGCGGCAGCAACACTCATAGAGGCTGATTCGCGAGTAATGCTCACTACTTCCATCCGATAACGATGACCACGCTGTCTGATTTCATCACCAATATTGGCAATCATCAGCAGATTGGACTGTGGTTTTTCATCTGCGACGAAAGTACCGACACCTGCAACTCGGGTTAAAACACCTTCAGCCGCAAGCTCTCTCAATGCTCGGTTGACAGTCATACGAGACATGCTGAGATCGTCGACCAGCCGGTTTTCCGAAGGGATCATATCCCCCGGTTTCCATTCACCAGACAAAAGCTTACCTTGTACATATGCTTTTGCTTGTTGATACAGTGCTTGCGGAGAAGATGTTTTTCCTGACATCCGGTATATCCTTTTTATTGTTCTTCTTTAAGAATTGCCAAAAATGCGTCGAGGAAACGGTTGTTATCGAAAGTACTGCCGACCGAAACGCGGATACAGTGAGTATAACCCTTTTCTTTCCATGCTTTCACTATGATCCCTTTTGTTAACAGAGCCTTGTAAACGGTTTCTGCCTCACAAGGCAACGCGATAAACAGAAAATTACCGTAAGAAAAGGGCACGGATAAACCTGACTGGCTCAAAATTTCAAGCATGCGGCTACGTTCCTGATTGATATGCACCATCCCTTGATCAAGGTGTTCCTGATCATTGAGTGCGGCAACCGCAGCAGCCTGTGCCATGGCGTTCACATTAAACGGCGTACGCACGCGATCAATTAAATCAGCAAAAACAAGATCACTGACAATGCCATAACCAACGCGTAAAGCGGCCAGAGAATAAGCTTTGGAAAATGTACGCAACAAAATATATGGCTTATTGGATGCTTCCAACAAAGCAAGGTAGTCTGCGTATTGATCATCTGCTGCATGGACATATTCAAAATAGGCTTCATCAAAAACAAGCAGACAATGAGTCGGTAGTTGATCCAGCAACTTTTGCAGTTCCGCTGGAGAGACGATGCATCCGGCCGGGTTCGAAGGGCTTGAGAACATCATCAGACGGGTACGCGGCGTCACCGCATCCAGCATCGCATCGATATCAAACTGATAATCCGCGGTTAAAGGAACCGCTGTGACTGTTGCACCAACGGCTTCCGGGTACAAAATATGTAAGCCAAACGAAGGTAATACTGTGACGACTTCGTCACCATGATCCAGAAAAACACGGCTGATGATACTGATTAAATCTTCCGAA
>QKFI01000217.1 GCA_003251455.1 Tolumonas sp. | reverse complement strand
TCTGAACTATGCGCGTGAACTGGCTCGTGAAGCTGGTTGTAACGCAAAAATCGTTGCTAAAGTAGAACGTGCTGAAACAGTTGCAACTGATGAAGCAATGGAAGACGTGATTCTGGCATCTGACGTAGTGATGGTTGCGCGTGGTGACTTAGGTGTTGAAATCGGTGACTCAGAGCTGATGGGTGTTCAGAAAAAACTGATCCGCACAGCACGTCGTCTGAACCGTGTTGTTATCACAGCAACACAGATGATGGAATCCATGATCAAAGCGCCAATGCCAACTCGTGCGGAAGTCATGGACGTTGCAAACGCGGTGTTAGATGGTACTGATGCGGTGATGTTATCTGCTGAAACTGCAGCCGGCGACTTCCCAATCGAAACTGTGACTGCCATGGCTAGCGTTTGTGTAGGTGCAGAGAAACACCCGAGCGTGAACGTTTCTAACCACCGTATGACTTACACTTTTGACAGTGTGGAAGAAACTGTAGCAATGAGCACCATGTATGCTGCAAACCACCTGCAAGGTGTGAAAGGTATCGTGACCATGACTGAGTCAGGTACAACGCCACTGCTGATGTCACGTTTGAGCTCAGGCCTGCCAATCTTCGCACTGTCTCGTCATGAACAAACCCTGAACTGGTGTTCTCTGTATCGTGGCGTAACGCCAGTGTTCTTTGACGCAGACGAAACCAAACCAGTCATTCAGGTTTGTCTGGATGCAACTGCAGAGCTGAAAGCACGTGGTTATCTGAAATCTGGCGATCTGATCCTGATGACTTACGGTGATAAACTGGAAAGCATTGGTAGCACCAATACCTGCAAGATTATGATTGTAGAATAATCATCTTGAGTAATACCCAAACGCCGGCTTATGCCGGCGTTTGCATTTCTTTATCAATATCTCTGAATTTGGCCAAAGCGGCCTCCTGTGCCTTTATTCTCGCTTTATCGATCATTTCCACATTTCGAACCAATAAAGAATAGACTTCATCTTCAGGTGTGGGTTTCAGAATATCGACAATCTGTTTCAACGTGTCACTGATGGACATGGTTTCTCGGTACGGCCTGTTTTCCCTTAATGCTGTAAAGACATCCGCAAAAGCCAAGATCCTTTCTTCAGCACTAATCTCTCCTTTCTCTATTCCAAATGGATAACCACTCCCATCGTTTTTTTCGTGGTGATAACTCGCCCAATTACAGATGTCCTGTAATGCAGGCAAACTACTGAGGATGGCATTGGTATAAAAGGCATGCGCTTTCATACGATGAAATTCAAGTTCAGATAACTTCGCAGGTTTTTCCAGTATCTCCTGCGGAACAGCAATTTTGCCGATATCATGCAGATAACCTGCAACTCTGAGTTTACGACATTTATCTGTGTCGTATTTCATCACGCGTGCAAGCTCATAAGCAACAGCCGCGACGCCAGCAGAGTGTGTTGCTGTAAATTGACTCCGAAAGTCAATCATGTGGGAAAACATCTTGGCTAACGATTCCAGCATGTCGATATCCATGATGATAGGCGCTTCATCAGCTAATGTTCTGGCCATCAAATCATTCATTGATGCAGCGTTCAGTCGTAACCAGAAAGCATCGTGTTCAGATTCTTTTAAAAAGGCATCGACATGTTCCGGCTTAAACACGTCTCCAGTTAACAAGCTGATTTCACGTCGGACATCTTCTGATTGATCCAGAACCCACTCATCAGGATCCAGTAATATGTCGACACGGTCGGCAAGATGTAGCAGAAAGCTAGCTTCCGGTACTGGTTTATTCTGATCGATCGCCCCTTCCCCATCATGCCAGTAATGATGATGATAGCGAATGATTGGGATAATAGGCTCGAAATAAGGAAAGTCCCGAAGCATGCCTGCACCTAGAATGGCATGCGGATGGTCCTCTTTGACATCGATTTGTAATATGTCTCTTTTATCACTCTCAGAAACAGCACCAATATCATGTAACACAGCAGCTAAAATCAGGTGTTTTTTCTTTTCCTGATCCCAATCAAGTCTGTTTGCCAAAGATTCGCACATGGTTGCAACACGCAGATGATGGCGATGAATAAAAGCACTGATCATATCGATCGACTGAGTCAGTGAAATCAGAAGATCTTGCAGTTTTAGGTCGGAAATCATCATGTTATCCCTGCGAGCAATTTGTTCTAACTTACTTTAACTTTACGCCGTTAGAAAAATTCCGCAGGGATTGCATCCGGTATTGTGATCAGCGGCAGATAAACAAAAACCTCGCTGCGCGAGGTTTTGATTAGCCTGTAATGTCTTTCGGTGGGGTTACCTCAAGATATTGACCATCGCTGTTGAGGCGATAGTAATGTCCTGCTTTAACATAGTAACGAAGGCCATTCACATCAACGACTGACATGCCTGTAGGCACTACAGTCGTTGTCGCTGGTCCATTGTTGATAATCGTTACGTTACTGCTCGCTGGTGCCTGAACCTGTTGATAACGATCGCCATGCATGACGTACCATAAATTATCCAACACAAAATAAGTGACGCCAGCAACGACTACAGTTTTGTAATCACCCGCTAATCCGCCTCTGAGAAAATGTGGTGGATCAATAAACGGAATGCCAAGTCCGCCCGGATGAGCTTCAACAGAAGCAGACAGTAGCGAAACAACAGCAAGAGATATTAACCATGACTTCATAATGATACTCCTGACTTAAGGCAGGTATAACTCAATATCATTATGACAAAGGGAGAAGTTAAGTAGGGTAAAGTTGCGTCCGGATATGAAAAATCCGGACGCCATTGATTCAGAGGATAAGCTAATTAACGTCTGCCAAGAAGTGCAGCGCAAATGAAGAACTTTGGATTACCGCTTGGGTCTTTTTGAACTTTTGCAACAACACGCTCACGATCGGTATCCACTAATTCCCATTCAGAATCACTACTTTTAGGTGACTTCAGTCCTGACGAGCGAAGATACTCTGCAAACAGGTGCGCATTTTTAATTTCCGTTAGATATTTT
>QKFI01000167.1 GCA_003251455.1 Tolumonas sp. | reverse complement strand
TTGTCTGGCTTTTTATCGTGTGAATCCTCAATCAGCGAGCTTGGGTTAACCAGTCGAGCGCGGTTCGCAGCGCCGGTTCCGTGATAGTATGAACCCCATCAAACTCGTGATAATCCAAATCAATCGGCGTTGTTTCAAATTTGGCTTTTGCCGAACGCGCTAACTCAACACTGAGTACCGGATCTTGCAACGTATGCAGGATCAACAAGGCTTTGCCGTCCAGACGTTCATCCATTACCCGTTCCGGCCAGACTTCTGGTAACAAACGGCCATTATTGGCCACGGCACCAGCAATCAGATCCGGTTGTGTGAGCAGTAAACTAAAACTCATGATGGCGCCCTGACTAAACCCATACAGATAGGTTTTATCTGCGGCAACGCCAAATTTCTGCTGGAGTGCCTGAATGGTTTCGGCCAGTAAACCTCGACTGCTGATTTCTGACTCAGCGTTGATCTTGTTCCCTTCCGGTCTGAATTCGACTTCAAACCAGGCAAAACCATGCGTCAGGGTGATCGGAGCCCGCAGGCTGACCACATGAAACCAAGGCGTGAAAAAACGCGACAGTTCGAATAAGTCCCGTTCATGACTTCCTACGCCGTGCAACAGAATCAGTAAACCAGCATCCGGGTGTTCGCTCCGTGCTTCCAGTGCAACCAATGTTTGTGTGCTCATATCTTCCTCTTAGTGCAGCACAGGATCCAAAATGCCATTTTCGGCAAACAGGCGGATCCGAAAAATCATATCTTCATCATTAAATTTATACGCTTCCCGCATGGCATATCCAAGTGGACTATCAGCATGATGATCGACTGAATGTGCTGAATAGCGAAACCGAACAAACAGTGCTTCCGGTTCTGGTTCCTCGATCTGCATAATCAGTGAAAATGTCGCGCCGTTTTCTGCATCAACGATATCAAAACGGATCTCTTGTTCTTCGACAAACGAGACGGTGTCATCCACCTGATAACTACCGAAATCCAGATGACGGTGCATGCCTTGGATCAGATCTCCCTCGATCGTCACTGCATCCAGCCATGGCAGGAACTGGGTTGGCTCGGTTACACGCATCACCAATCCACGCCAGAGCTGTGCCCGGCTCAGGTCAGTAATCGTCGGATTCGTCAGATCGTTAATCTGCACCAGATGTTCAAAGGTCAATGGCAGACCATCCGGACGGTTTATTGATTCTGTACGCATCATGCACTCCTTACCGGGAGTTCCGGTTGTGTGTCCGGTCAGGCAACTAACGCTGCACTGCCGGATCCAAAGGCAAAAATATCCATTGCCAGCGTTCCCATGGTGACATCTTTATGCAGACGGGTGACTTGTGAATCATCAGCTGCACCTAAGGCCACAAACAATGGCAATAAATGTTCATCAGTCGGATGTGCCCGTTTCGCATACGGCGCGAGATTCCGATAATTGTTTAAGGCATTCAGATCCCGAGCACTGATATGTTCAATGATCCAGTCCCGGAATTGATCCACATACGGATCACTGGCTTCAGGTTGCTCTCCCGGTTGATCCCAGAACAATTCACGTAAATTATGGGTAAAGCTACCCGAGCCAATGATCAGGATCCCCTGAGCTGTCAGTGCCTGAAGTTGCTGGCCCAATGCCACCTGTAATTTCGGTGCAACGGTTGGGTTGAGCGACAACTGCACGACCGGTATGTCGGCTTGCGGATACAAATACATCAGTGGTACCCAAGCCCCATGATCCAGACCGCGCTCTTCATCCAGACGCGCATCCAAGCCAACGGTTTTCAGCATTTGCTGAACATGTTTCGCCAGTTCTGGTGACCCCGGTGCCGGATATTCCAGTTCATATAATGCCCGCGGAAAACCGCCAAAATCATGGATCGTCACCGGATGCGAGCCACTGGTCAGTGTTGGCTGATGCGTCAACCAATGCGCAGAGATCACCAGAATCGCTTTCGGTTTCGGTAATTGTTGGCCGATACGACGTAAGAGTGGTCCCGTGGTTCCGGGCTCGACAGCCAACATAGGGGAACCGTGGGAGATAAATAGCGTTGGTAAGCGAGTCATGGTTATCTCCTGTATCAGATGATTAAAAAGCTGTTCGCTATGGATACAGAATAATCGGGTCACTGTTGCGGAAATAGCCATCTATGAACAAATGACTATTGCGTATTTCGCAACAAACTCAGGATCCAATCCCCGATAAATTTGATCTGAGTAACAAACTTGCCTAGAATCGCCGCTCATTTTTTTAACAATCGGATAACCGGATTGCTGGCAAGCAACGGGAGCTCCTTTCATATTAGACAAGTTCAGCGACGAAAACGCTGACACGCAAAAACGCTTCGGAACGATAAATGTCTCCGAGTTGAACTCAGGTATCTTTTTTGTCGCATGCAGGGGCTGCAAAGGGTACACATCGAAACAGGAAATACATATGTTATTGCTCTCTCCGCGTCGGGACTGGCTCGGCAACATCCGGGGTGATTTACTTGCGGGGTTAGTGGTCGCGCTGGCGCTGATCCCGGAAGCGATTGCTTTCTCCATTATTGCCGGGGTGGATCCAAAAGTTGGCCTCTACGCATCGTTTTGTATTGCGGTTGTCACCGCGGTTGTTGGTGGTCGTCCTGGGATGATTTCCGCAGCAACAGGTGCAATGGCGTTACTGATGGTGACACTGGTCAAAGATCATGGCCTGCAATATCTGCTGGCTGCGACCATTCTCTGCGGGATCTTCCAGATCATTGCCGGTTATCTGAAGCTGGGTAGTTTGATGCGATTTGTTTCCCGTTCAGTAGTGACGGGCTTCGTGAATGCACTGGCGATCCTGATTTTTCTGGCGCAGTTGCCAGAGCTCATCAATGTCACCTGGCATGTCTATGCGATGACTGCAGGTGGACTGGCCATCATCTATCTGTTCCCGTTGATCAACAAAACGATCCCGTCTCCATTGGTTTGTATTCTGGTGATCACGGCGATTTCCTTGATGCTGAATCTGGATGTTCGCACTGTCGGTGATATGGGTGAACTGCCAGACACGTTACCGCTGTTCCTGTGGCCAGAAGTGCCATTCAACTGGACGACACTGCAGATCATCCTGCCATATTCTGCTGCGATGTCGGTGGTTGGATTGCTGGAGTCGATGATGACCGCCACCATTGTGGATGAGTTTACTGACACCAGCAGTGATAAAAACCGTGAATGTAAAGGACAGGGGATTGCGAACATCGTGGCTGGTTGCTTCGGTGGGATGGGCGGTTGCGCGATGATTGGCCAATCGGTGATTAACGTAAAATCCGGTGGTCGTGGTCGTCTTTCCACATTATTTGCTGGCGTTGGCTTGCTGATCTTTGTTGTCTTCCTCAGTGACTGGGTTTCGCGTATTCCGATGGCTGCGCTGGTGGCAGTCATGATCATGGTTTCTATCGGTACATTCTCCTGGCAATCGTTGCGTGATTTACGTACGCATCCGATTTCAACCAGTTGTGTGATGCTGACTACGGTGATTGTTGTCGTTTTCACCCATAATTTAGCATATGGGGTTTTTGCCGGGGTTCTGCTGGCATCTCTCTTCTTTGCCAACAAAGTGGCTCATTTCCTGAAGATTGACGGCCAAACTGATGACACCGGTGAAATCAAAACATATCAGGTCAAAGGGCAGGTTTTCTTTGCATCATCCCAGCGTTTTATCAATGGGTTTGATTTTAAAGAAGTGGTCAGCCACGTTGTCATTGACCTGACAAACGCTCATTTCTGGGATATCACTGCGGTCAGTTCACTCGATAAAGTTGTGATGAAGTTCCGTCGTGAAGGCACTCAGGTTGACGTTGTTGGTTTAAACGAAGCCAGTGCAACGATCGTAGACCGCTTCGGTACACACGATAAACCTGAAGCGCTGATTCATACTCAGGATGGGCATTAATCAGATCAGGAGGCCGGTATGAAGCAGCATGTTACAGCCTGTATTGATAGTTCGACACTTTCTACCACCGTCTGTCACTGGGCATCTTGGGCGGCCGATCGCCTACAGTTACCGGTTTGCTTATTACACGTTCTGGAAAAGATTCAGGAAACCGGAAGGCTCGACCTATCAGGGAGTATTGGTCTAGACGCCCGTTATGAATTGCTCGAAGAGCTGGTGAGACTGGATGAACAAAGGGCGCGGCTCATGCAGGAGCATGGCAAGACCTTATTGTCAGAAGCAAAATCCTTGATTTTGAAATCGCATCCGGAGCTTGAGGTAAGTACCACTCTGCGTCATGGTGAATTAGCAGCAACATTGTTTGAGCTCGAAGCCAGTTTGCGACTGGTGGTTATCGGCCGTCAGGGCGTGGCCACACAGACATTGCTGAGTCAGGTTGGCAGTCAGCTTGAAAATGTTGTCCGGACACTGCATGTCCCGATCTTGGTGACACTTGATGAGTTTGCGCCACCGCGTCGGATTATGGTGGCCTTTGATGGTAGTGAAACAGCACACAATGCGTTAGAGCGTATCATCAAAAGCCCGCTGTTTCTTAATCTGAAATGCGATTTGGTCATGGTGAACAGTAAGGAAGACGCGCTCAATGAAGCGAAATCTTTACTTCATATGGCCGGGATCACGGCAGAGGGATTCATATTGAGTGGCGAAGTTGTTCCTGCACTGTTAAGTCATATCCGTGAAAACGATATTGATATGGTGATCATGGGGGCTTATGGCCACTCTCGTATCCGGGAGTTTTTACTGGGCAGTCATACCAGCCAAATGCTGGCACAAAGTCAGGTTCCATTACTCTTACTGCGGTAAAAAAGAAAAAGGCGGATGGATTCCGCCTTTTTTGTTCATTGAATCTGTTGAACACTACCCTTTCAGATAACTGTTCTTTGGCAAAAACAACGAATAAATCTCGCTCATTGGCATCGGGCGGTAATAGTAAAAGCCCTGAATTTCCTTAACGCCTAATTCGCGGATTTTCGTCATCTGTTCATGCGTCTCCACACCTTCTGCCACCATCGACAGACCCAGGTCCTTCGACATGTTGACGATTGCTTTCACCAAGACTTCGCCTTGTTTGTCTTCTGTCAGACGTAAAATGAAACTGCGATCAAGTTTGACGATATCAAGTGGATACTGACATAACGTATTCAGTGCGGAATAACCGGTACCAAAATCATCCAGTGCTAATCCGATCCCCATTTCTTTCAGTTGCTGCATGCGTCGGACGGATTCTGTCGGCCGCTCAATCAGCATACTTTCGGTAATCTCAATCACAATATGTCTTGGATTGACCTGTGTTTCTTCCAATAACTCACGCAAATGCTCAATCAGGGTATTGTTGGAGAAATGATGAGCCGAGAAGTTCACATGCACCATCATGGAAGACAGACCCAGTTTTTCTCGTTGTGAATTAAAGTCCTTAATAAACAAGCAAGACTGTCGCAGGATCTGTTCGCCCAGTTCGACAATCATATTGCTTTCTTCTGCCAGAGGAATAAAGCGGGCAGGGGAGATTGGACCAAATTCCTGATGATGCCAGCGGGCTAATGCCTCAAAACCGGACGCATCGCTGGTATCCGCCCGCACAATGGGCTGGAAGACAGGTTGGATCTGGCCATCCCGGATTGCAGATAATAAATCCCGTTGAATTGCCAGTGTCTCCAGTGCTTCCTGATACATGTTGTAGCTGAACGTCTGTACTGGTTTGCCGGATGACTTTGCTTTATTCATCGCAAAATCAGCGCAACGAAGAATATCTTCAACCGAACTATATTCTTTGCCACCGATAATCACGCTGATGGTGCTGGATATTTCCAGTGAAATGCCATCAATGACTAAAGGCTGTTCGATGAGTTTATGTAATTGATAACTCATGCGTAGTGGCCGGATATGTGTCCCGATATACGGCATGAAAACAATAAACTCGTCACCGGCAATACGTGCGAGTGTCAGTGAAGTATCTGTTTCACATTCTATATTCAAGCGCAATGCGACCGCTTTGATGACCTGATCGCCAACATCATGGCCAAACGAATCATTCACGGCACGAAAGCGATCAAGATTGATATAAAGCAGTGCGAATTGTTGTGTCTCTTCCGTCAACTGTCCGATGATCGGCTTCATCCGTTGCATCAACGCATAACGATTGAATAAACCAGTCAGGGAATCATTGAACACCAAACGACGAATTTTATTTTCATGCAGACGCCGTTCTGAAATGTCATGCATGCTCAGGAGTAGCGCTTGTTTTCCTTCGTGATTGATACGGGTAATTTCTAATTCACAAGGGATCAACCATCCCAGATTACCCACCATATCCCATTCGAATTTGGTTTCCTGATTGGCAATCCGCTGATAGAACATTCGGCATGATGATAAGCTTGCATTTGGCTGGCAAAGCAATGAATCGAGGGTATGTCCCTGAATGTCGCTGACAGAATCAAAACCCAACAAATTCGCCGTCGCCTGATTTGAAGTCAGGATCTGTTTATCGAAAACAATCATCATTGGCTGACTAGCGTTTTCAAAGATCGTTGAAAATTTCATTTCAACTTCTTCGAGCGCATGACCTGTCGCTTTTCGGTCACTCAGGAGCTGGTTAACGACCTGTGAAACCATTGCGACTTCATCAGTACCTTCCTGTGTGGGCATTGGTGTTTCAAAATCGTTCGAGGCAAGTTTGCGCAAACCAGCTTCAAGATTCTGTAAACGATTGCCCAGTGTGCGGCGTAATTCTCGAAATAATAATGATGCAATGATGAATCCACTGATTAAGCAAAGCATAATCAGCGTGATTAATGAACGATATCCGCTGAGATAAAACTCACGAGGTGCCGTTGTTTTTAAAATACAGGCCGGTTCGTGATTGATATCAGACAAGACGCTGTACACATCAATGTCGTGATCATTGATCTGATAAGTCAAACGTTTACCTTGTTTGATTAATGCCTCATTGATGTTTGACGCAAGATGACTTGCAGGAAGGTCGATTAATTCTGCTGGCTGACCAATAATTGTCTGGTAACGATCCGGGAAAAAGTCATGGATGCGTTTTGCCCAGATCAGCCACCCACCAATTTTCGTTTGGCCATTTCCGGAGGTGACCGGGCTGAATGTCACCAACATCGGCTCACCAAGCACATTGATGATGCCTGAAATGCTATCCATACTGACATCATTTGAATGCAATAATAAATCGAGCTGCTGGCCAATTCCGTGTTGATCCAGAATTGCGTTCAATACTGATTTAGGCACCGGCATGCTTTCTTCTTTCGAATGGTTTAATTGGGCGCCATCAACGAATTTCCCTTGCCGATCCAGAAAGATCATTAACGTTAAATCATTGATATTGAGTGATTCAGCGTTCAGATTCCGTTCGTGATATCCATCATCACCGTTGGTGATCATGTTGTAAGTTTCGTCCCAGAATGACCAGTCGCCAATACGCCGGGCGAGTTCTTCCTGATTGATATGAATAGTTTCCTGAGCCTGGCGATTTGTTTCGATAGACGTTTGAACTTCAAGATGATTAATTTCTTTCAGAAAGAAATACCAGGTCAGCGCAATGCAAAAGGCGACCGTGAGGATCAAACCTCCGAAAAAGAGGATCCCAGTGCGTGTTGATAGTTTGATATTGTTATTAGATAGCAACCCAATGCTCCACCCGTGATCAAAAAAGGCTGAAGGGCACAAAACATTGCCACTTGGCTCTTATAGGATAGGCCAAAATAATTTGTTCATTCAAATTTTAAAGATGGCAGCCCCGCTATCATTATCAGGTATGATTTTAGACCGGAGGTTTTGCGTCCTGACCTTTCGGCTCAGTTTGCCTTTTCATTGTGAAAATACGGTTAAAAGTGTATCAGTAATCAAACACCTATCAAGTTGATTACGGTTTTAAAATTAAATTTTGTAAATATTTCTTTATGATTTTAGCCCTAAACGTTGCGCCAGGCGGATCAAATTTGCCCGGTCAAGTTGTAACCGACGCGCAGCAGCGGACCAGTTCAGTTCCTCTTCCTGCAGTATCTGTGCGATGATGTTTCGTTGAAAATCATCCACTGCATCTCTTAAGTTACCGTGAAAGCAAATATTCTGGGCTGGGATGGCGGTGTTTCCTTTCGGCATGTCTGGTGTTTCCGCTGAGGTCTCTGTTGGCAGATCCAGATGTTCCGTCAGAATGAGCGGACGTTGTGAATCAATCTGTGTTGCCTTCAGGCTGGCGCGTGTCAACAGATGTTCCAATTCTCGTACATTCCCAGGCCAGTTATAACGACGCATCGCGTTTAATGCTTCCGGATGCAATCTGAGCTGTCCACAGCCAAGTCGCGCACGGCTTTGTTCCAGAAAATAGCTGCTCAGTAACTCGAGATCCTGAATATGCTCACGCAGCGGCGGCATGCGGATCGGGTAAACATTCAGCCGATGATACAAATCACTCCGGAACCGGCCGGCTTCCACTTCTTTTAATAAATCGCGGTTAGTGGCGGCAATCAGTCGCACATTTACCCGTAATAGCTTATCCGAACCAACGCGTTGGATTTCTCCCTGTTGAAGTGCCCTTAGTAACTTCGCCTGCAGGTTTAATGGCAGTTCACCAATTTCATCCAGAAACAACGTCCCGCCATCAGCGAGTTCAAATTTTCCTGCCCGGTCTGACGTGGCGCCGGTAAACGCACCTTTCACATGACCGAATAACTCACTTTCCGCAATTTGTTCGGGCAGGGCAGCACAGTTAATGTGGATCAGTGCCTGATTGCTGCGACGGGATTGCGCATGCAACGTGCGGGCAACCAACTCTTTTCCTGTGCCGGTTTCACCCATGATCAGCACGGCCAGATCTGTGTTGGCAACCATACTGATTTCTTTGCGTAATTGATTCATGGCTGAACTGAGGCCGATCAATTCACCCTCGCGACGACGGGCATCCCGCACTAGTTCCTGTGCCAGTTCATGTTGTTGTTCCCGACTATGTTCCAGTGCGCGGATCAGTGCAACATTGCGGATCGTCGCTGCAGCCAAAGCGGAAAATGCCGCAATCGTCATGTCGTCGACATCATCAAAGCGCCCCGGATTTAACGCATCCAGTGTCAGCACACCGACGAGCTGTCGGCCCACATAAAGGCTGCATCCCATACAGGAGTGGACATCTGCGCTTCGTTCCCGATCGATTGCCAACCACCCATCAAACGGATCTGGCAGTTCGGAGTCTGCAGGAAAGCGCACGGGTTCCCGACTTTGTAAGATGGCTTGTAAACGCGGGTGTTGTGTCGGGGAAAAACGCTGGCCAATCAATTCCGGTGCCAGTCCCATCGCGGCCACCGGAACTAATTCTCCTTCATTCAGTTGCATCAGAGAAACGGCATCACAAGGCAATACATCGCAAATTGCCTGTACTAACCGCTGATATTGCAATTCACCCGGCATGTCGGTGGATAAACCCACGGCAATTTGTAACCAGGCCTGATCTAAAGGAGGTTGAGACATCGTTGTGATACCAGAAAATAGAGAAAATCGTTGTGTAAACGGGGATCACTCAACCGTGATCTGATCCCCCATGAACTTGGGTTTTCGTTCCCAGATATAAATATCAAACAGACACCAGAGGCGGGCAAACAGTTCCCTCAATTGGGTTTTGAGCCCGTAATACATATCGACATCTTTCGCATTAAAGCCAATCACATCCAGATCGTGGTGTTTTGCCAGAAAAATGGCCCGCTCATTCTGAAACTGTTGTGAGATCACGGTAAATTGCGTTTGCCCAAAGACGCCATGTGCCCGCAGGATCGAATCAAGTGTCCGGAACCCTGCATAATCACTATAGATGTCATGCGTAGGAATGCCGCGTTTGACGAGCTCACGGCGCATTTGCCGTGGTTCGTTATAACTCATGGTGGCATTGTCACCAGAGACGATGATAAAACTGATTTTTCCGCTGAAATAGAGTTGTGCAGTGGCATCGATCCGGTTTTCAAAATACGCATTTATACCGCCACCAACCAGATATTTGGACGTACCCAATACGACACCGACCCGATTGTATGGGATCGACTCTATATCATCATAGGTGTTCACACGTTGACGGCTAACGACTTCATTGGATAACCAAAGCAGGAACGCAAGTAAAAGTACTGACGATATCACCGTTCGGAGCAGAATGCGCCCGACCCGGGAAGAATAAAAACGTGTGAGCGTCTGTACAGAAAACAACAAAACGGCCTCAATCCTGATCATGAAACGATACCAACATAATAGATCGAGGTGATGCAGGCGGGAAGAGTTGACGGGTATTACACTGTATACCCGTCAGAAAGATTATTTCACTTCTTTGCCCTGAGCCTGCAGATCGGCATGGTAAGAAGAACGAACAAACGGGCCACAGGCTGCGTGCGTAAAGCCCAGATCCAGCGCAATTTCTTTCAGCTCGTCAAACTCATGCGGCGGAACATACCGTTTGACTGGCAGGTGATGGCGGCTAGGTTGCAGATACTGACCTAAGGTCAGCATGGTCACACCATGAGCCCGCAGATCTTTCAGCACCTGAACGATATCTTCATTGGTTTCGCCAAGACCCATCATCAACCCGGATTTAGTTGGCATATCCGGATGCAGCTCTTTCATTTTTTCCAGCAGTTTCAGAGACCAGGCGTAATCAGCGCCAGGACGAGCCATGCTGTAAAGATGTGGTGCTGTTTCCAGGTTATGGTTAAACACATCAGGTGGCGTTTCTTTGAAAATAGCCAGAGCACGATCCATGCGACCACGAAAATCAGGCGTCAGCGTTTCGATTCGGGTCGTTGGTGAAGCTGCCCGGATTTCACGAATACAATCGACAAAATGCTGTGCACCACCATCACGCAGATCGTCACGATCCACAGAGGTGATGACCACATATTTCAGTTTCATTTCACTGATGGTTTGTGCCAGTTTAGTCGGCTCACCTGCGTCAGGAGGCAATGGTTTACCATGGGCTACATCGCAGAACGGGCAGCGGCGTGTACAAATTGCACCCAAAATCATGAAGGTAGCTGTACCGTGGTTGAAACATTCTGACAGGTTCGGGCAGGATGCTTCTTCACAAACAGAATGCAGATTATTTTTCCGCATAATGTTTTTGACGTTCTGAATTTTTTCATCGGTCGCACGCATCCAGTCTGGTTTTTTCAGCTGTTCTCCTTCCTGTTCCGGCAGGAATTTCACAGGAATTAATGCCATTTTGTCGGCATCACGGAGTTGTACGCCCGGTTGTGATCGGTTTAGTCATGAGTTTCCTCGCAAGCGGGGGCATAAACGACAGGCTCGCCATCGCGCCACTGAGTGATCCCTATCTGCTGGGTGAAAATAGACAGCAATTCCTCTGCTGCTTCGGCCACGGTTTGCGGACCACCCAGGCTACTGCACTGCGTCATTGCCAGTCCGGCATAGCCGCAAGGGTTTATGTGCTGAAAAGGTGACAAGTCCATCGCCACATTCAATGCCAATCCATGAAAGGAACGGCCATGTCTGATGCGCAGACCCAATGATGCGATTTTATCGCCATTGACATACACACCAGGAGCATCCGGTTTGGATGCAGCTTCAATCCCATATTTTTTTAACAACAATACAACGGATTGTTCTAATGCGGTGACCAGCTCCCGAACACCTAACCCCAGACGACGCACATCCAGTAGCGGATAAAACACTAACTGACCGGGACCATGATAGGTAACCTGACCACCCCGATCGGATTGCACGATAGGAATTGATGTTTCGTGCAGGAGATGTTCAGGTTTACCTGCCTGACCCTGGGTATATACGGCTGGGTGTTCTACGAGCCAGATTTCATCGGGTGTGTCAGCGGTACGCTGATTCGTGAAGGCCTGCATTGCATGCCATATCGTCTCATAGGGTTGTAACCCTAAGCGGCGAACAACGAGTGACGAATGCTGCAAAATTGTTTCCGTGTTGTTGCAATTTTGCTTAATTATAATGACGTCGCCGGTAAATACCAGCGACTTGTTTATGGATTAGACACAAATCTTATCGTGTTATAGCACGACACGAACCAGTTCAATTTTGCCCAGTTCGGTATACATGGTTTCGAGGTGCTCTTTACTCTGTGCTGTGACAGTGACAGTCACAGAGAGGTAGTTCCCTTTACTACTAGGTTTGATTGTTGGCACATAATCGCCAGGTGCATGTTGCTGTAATACGGCAACAACCTGATCAGCCAGTGAGTCATCTGCAACACCCAATACTTTGAATGGGAATGCACAAGGAAAATCCAGTAGTTCATCGAATTTTGTATTCAAGCTCATTTTAAACACCTCAAGCTTGTGAAATAAAAAAGGCCCGACTGGCGGGCCTTACGAAGTCGAAACTAGGTTTAGCCCAACAGCTGCTGGATTAATAATACCAGATAGTCCCAAAGACGGCTGAAAATACCACCCTCTTCAACGGTATCCAGTGCAACCAATGGGAATTTCGCAACATCTTTGCCGTCATCACCACGCAGGAAGATGGTTCCCACCACTTCACCGGCTTTGATTGGTGCATGAAGCTCGCGATCTAACTGGAAGTCCGCTTTCAGTTTCGATGCAATATTGCGAGGTACCATCAGACTGATTTCCTGTTGTGTACCTAAACGGATCTCGCTCTTGTCACCCATCCAGATCCGCTGTGTTGCCAGTACGGAACCAGCTTTGTATGGATTCACTTTCTGATAGAAACGGAAGCCATAAGTCAGCAGCTTTTTACTGTCTTCAGCACGTTCCTGCTCGCTGTTTGCACCAATGACAACAGAGATCAGACGTGTGTTATCCGGGCCAACAGCAGATGCGACTAAATTATAACCCACTTCGCTGACGTGGCCGGTTTTAATGCCATCCACTACCAGTGTTTTATCCCACAGCAGACGGTTACGGTTATGCTGCGTGATGCCGTTAAACGTAAAATCCTTCTGAGAGTAGATTGCATATTCGTTTGGCAAGTCATGAATTAAGGCGCGGCCTAAACGGGCCATATCGTGTGCAGTCGAATAGTGATCGATATTGTAGAGACCATGCGCATTCACAAAGTGGGAATCTTTCATACCCAGTCGTGCTGCCCATTGGTTCATTAAGCTTGCAAAAGAATCTTCAGAACCAGCAATGTATTCGGCCATCGCGATACAGGCATCATTACCTGACTGAATAATGATCCCTTTATTTAAATTACCTACACTGACTTGTTTACCGACTTCAATAAACATTTTGGATGAGTCACTGTAGTTTTTTGCCCAGGCATTACGACTAATCGTTACCATATCTTCATTTTTGATACGGCCTGATTTCAGTTCCTGACCGATCACATATGACGTCATCATTTTGGTCAGACTGGCTGGCGGCAAACGTTCTTCGGTATTTTCACCGAATAAAACTTCACCACTGTCATAATCCATCAGCAAGTAAGCTTTCGCAGCAAGTTGGGCTAGGCAGTGCCATTGGCACCGGTGCCGGCATCGGCTTCGGATCTGGGGTCGGCATCGGAGTGGGAGTTGGGGTTGCAGTTTCTGCAAAGGCTACAGCATTTAAATTCAATGCTGCTGTGAATAAAATCAGTTTCGCCAGTTTCAACTTCTTGATCCTTATTTATCCGTGGGTAATGCACTTTGTGATCAAAGCACGCCCGTTTCAAGTCGGCGCCCACTATAACAAAACGTGACAGAGCAGACACCTTCAACGCAAAAAAAGCGAAAAATTTACAATCAAATTATCGTGAAGAAAGCATCAGCGGAGAATTTGTCGGGATCAAATCGATTTTCACTTTGACGACGCCATGCTCGACGATACCCAATCGTGCCGCAGCACCATAAGACAAGTCGAGGATCCTGCCATCCACAAATGGTCCTCGGTCATTAACTCTGACGACGAGTGTGCGTCCATTTTCCAGATTGGTCACATGAATGTAGCAGGGAAGCGGGAGACTTTTGTGAGCAGCAGAGATCGCGTATTGATCGTATATCTCACCATTTGCGGTTAAGCGACCGTGAAAGCCGGGGCCATACCACGAGGCATACCCAACATCGGTATATTCCTGAATATCTTTCCAGATTGGGTAGTACTTGCCATCCAATACATAACCATCATTGCCTTTGTGACTGGGCATCTCATAAACCGGAGACAGTAATCCAGCGCGACGACGTTGGCGCGGAGTCATTTTGGCGTACTGTTCATCCGTATATATCGGGCCGGCATACACTTTGAACTGAAAACGCGGTGTGTCCTGATCTTCAGAACGGACCGTAGTTTTTATCGGGCGGATGCGATAATTCGTTACTTCCTCTGTGGTACAGGAAACCAGAAACAACGCAGGTAAACAGAAATAAAACCATTGCCGAATCACCTGATAAACAGAGGCATGCCGTTTAAATATCATCTGCATCATTGTTTGAATCAGTTGAGATAAAACGCGCCGGCAAAGCCGGATCGACGTAATTCTGCCAGCAACTGATCTGCTTTCGGTTTTTCCAGCGGGCCTAAATGTAGTTTATACATCTGATTGATCGACACGACACGCGAAGGAACACCGTAACGGTTTTTCACTTCATCAGCAATTTTCTGTGCTTTCATCACATCATTCGTTGCCAGTACTTGAATGGTACGCGATTGTGATTTTGCAATCAGTTGATTTGCATTTTCCGGTCGTGGCGGATGAATCAATTCAAGATGTACATGTGCCGTACCCGGTTGCAAAATGCCAAGGCGACTAGCTGCCCCCTTCGATAAATCAAGAACACGGTCACCGTGGAAAGGTCCTCGATCATTTACGCGAACAATCAGGCGTTTGCCATTATCGAGATTCGTGACACGAACATAACTGGGTAATGGCAGATTTTTGTGCGCTGCCGAAATGTCTTCCTGATTATATAACTCACCATTCGAGGTGTATTTACCGTGAAATCCCGGACCATACCAGGAAGCCACACCGTCCACATCATACTGGTCAATTCCGTTCCAGACCTGATAGTGCTGGCCCAACACATCGTAGTCAGTATTGCCAATCCGGCTCGGGGGTTCAAAACGAGGGATCGCACCATTGACATCAACGACTGGCAAACGAGGTTTTGTCTGTATCGGTGACACCTTGTTTGAAGCAGTTTCCTGGTTACTACTACAAGCAGCCAATAAAATTGAGGCTGTGATCAGTATGAACAGAGAATGACGTTTATTTAGCATGGTTCGACTTCGCGATTGCCTGACTCAGGTTATAAACAACCATCGCATATAACGGGCTTCTGTTGTAGCGGGTGATGACATAAAAATTCTGACGTGCCACCCAATATTCGGAATAGGTGGGTTGTGCATATTTTAGCAAAGAGACTGGCATCTCATTCGGAAGCTGTCCGTTGATGCGTACACCGGCATCTTTCAGTGTCTGCCAGTGTTGTTTCAGTTCAACACGATCCTGTGCGAGCGCATCTGCTGTCGGTTTGGTGATTTGCGCTGATTCCACAACGCGTTCACCCATTTTCCAGCCATGCTGGTGGAAATAATTTGCGACACTACCAATGGCATCAGCCGGGCTATTAAACAAATCAATACGACCATCACCATCAAAATCGACCGCATAAGAAAGATAACTGGATGGCATAAATTGTCCCATCCCCATTGCGCCGGCATACGAACCCAGTTTGGTTTTTAGATCCCAGTTTTGTTGATTGCCGAGTTTAATAAAATTCACGAACTCTTTACTGAAAAAGCTGGTTCGGGTCGGGTGATAAAAAGCCAGTGTGTAAAGTGAGTCCAGAATCGGATGTTGACCCATCCGGGTACCATAGAAAGTTTCAACACCAATAATCGCGACAATAATATTTGCAGGAACCTGGTAAACTTTTTCGGCACGAGCGAGCGTCGCCGCATTAGCCTGCCAAAATTCAACGCCTTGCTGAATGCGTTTGTCAGTCATGAACAACGCTTCATATTCATACCAAGGTTTACTTTCTGCCGGGCGTTTGTAGGCATCCAGTACTTCTTGTCGAAAATCAGCGTTTGTCACAGCTGCATCAATCTGGCTCAGTGGCACATTTAATTGAGCACTTAATTCAGACATACGCGCAGAATCCTGCGGGCGCAAAGTTGCTGCAGTTGCCGGCAGGATCGATAACAGTAAAAGTCCCAGTGCTGTAATTTTTTTCATCATGATTCCTGTTAAGCGAGAAGACGTCGATGTGTATGGATCGACATCAGAATACCGAAACCCGCGCATAGCGTGATCATGGCCGTACCACCATAACTGACCAATGGGAGCGGAACCCCCACAACCGGTAGTATGCCACTGACCATGCCGATATTGATAAAGACATAAAAGAAGAAAGTCAGTGTTAAGGCACCACCTAATAATCGCTCAAAGCTGCTTTGTGCCTGCAGGCAGATATAAAGACAGCGATACATGATCAGCAGATATAAACTGATCAGTACGAGGAATCCCATGAGACCAAATTCTTCACCAATCACGGCAAAAATAAAATCGGTGTGACGTTCCGGTATGAAATCAAGTTGTGACTGCGTGCCATTCAACCAGCCCTTACCATATAAACCACCAGAGCCAATTGCGATTTTTGATTGGATAATGTGGTAGCCGGTCCCGAGCGGGTCGCTTTCTGGATTCAGGAAGGTCAACACCCGTTGGCGTTGATAATCATGCATCAGGAAAAACCACATCACGGGGGCGAAGGCACAGAGTAAGCCGATTGCTACTAAAATGAGCCACCAGCTTAAACCAGAGAGGAAAACCACAAAAACACCCGAAACTGCAACCAAAATTGATGTTCCGAGATCAGGTTGTTCCGCAATGAGTAAGGTCGGGATCAGAATAAGTGTCAGCGCGATGGCTACATGCGCAATTCGCGGCGGTAAAGGGTGGCGCTCCATAAACGCAGCAATGGTCATTGGCATGACAATTTTCAGAAATTCGGAAGGCTGGAATTTGATAAAACCAAGATCCAGCCAGCGTTGTGCGCCCTTGCCGATATGGCCGAATATCATCACGCAGAGCAATAAAATGATACATACAAGAAAAGCTGGCGGAGCCCATCGTGCGTAAAACGAAGGCGAAAACTGTGCTAACACCAGCATGACCGTAAATGCGATGCCAGTGTGGATCACTTTATTCATCATCATATCCGCATGCTGACCCGAAGCTGACCAAAGTACCACCATGCTGAAAGCGAGCATGGCGATAAGTGCAAACAATAAAGGCAGATCGATGTGGATCTTTTGCCAGAATAAAAACCGGCTTTTTTCTTCGTTCAATGTAGTGCCTCGCTCGAATCCGCAGGCGTATCATATTTTCCTAACATGTACGCATCTAGCATTGCTCTGGCAATTGGTGCCGCATTTTTACTGCCACCACCAGCGTTTTCCAGAATCACTGCACAAACGATTTCCGGGTTATCAAAAGGTGCAAAACTTACAAACAGCGCATTATCCCGATGCTCTGCTTTCAGTTTGCTTGCATCGTAACGCTGGTTTTCTTTCATACCGACGACCTGCGCAGTTCCTGATTTACCAGCAGATTTATAAGGTGTCCCTGCGAAGGCATGTCGTCCTGAACCTTCTGGTCCATTATTTACAAGATACATACCCTGCATGGAAACGCCCCAATAGCTATCGTCTTTCACCTGTAACGGTAGCAATTCTGGCATCTCAATTTTTGTTTGTTTGTCACCACTGCCTAATGAATAACCGATATGTGGGGTAATGTTCCGTCCATGTTGCGTCAGAATGCTATGTGCTCGTGCCAGCTGTATCAATGTTGCAGTCCAGTAACCTTGTCCGATACCAACAGAGATTGTATCCCCTTGGAACCAGCCTTGACGGTGGCGTTTTAGTTTCCATTCGCGGGATGGCAACACACCGGTACTTTCTTCGTAGAGATCCAAACCAGAATAATTACCAAAACCAAATTTACTCATGTATTCATGAATTTTATCGATACCAACCCGATACGCCAGGTCATAGAAAAAAGTATCGGCTGATACTTCAATTGCACGATATACATCCAGCCAGCCGTGACCACCACGGCGCCAGTCGCGGAATTTACGCGCAGTGCCAGGGATCTGGAAGGCTGGGCCACCAAAGTAACGATAGGTTGGTGTAATCGCGCCTTCGTTCAAACCCATAATCGAAAGGAGTGGTTTGACGGTTGATGCAGGCGAATAACCACCTTGAGAGACCCGGTTGATCAAAGGGCGATCTGGGTCATTCAGTAATGCAGAATATTCTTTTGTAGAGACCCCACGAACAAAAATATTCGGGTCATAACTTGGTGCAGAGACAAATGCCAGCACGGAACCATCTCGTGGATCCATCATGACAATCGCACCTTTACGGCCTTGCATCAGTTCGTAACCACGTTTTTGCAAACGAATATCAATGCCAAGATACAGATCTTGTCCGGCTTGGGGGGGCTGATATTTCAGCGTTCGGATGATGCGACCTTTGTTGTTGACCTCAACTTCCTGATAACCCGATTGACCATGCAGCTGATCTTCATAATATTTTTCAACACCTTGTTTGCCGATATCGTGTGTTGCTTCGTAGTTTGGCAATTTGCCTTCCTGATCCAATCGCTGCAAATCTTTGGTATTGATTCGAGATACATAGCCCAATGCATGTGTCAGCATGTTAGCGTACGGATAGTAACGTTTGAGGTAAGCCTCAATACTGCATCCAGGAAAGCGATACTGATTGACTGAAAATTTGGCGACTTGTTCTTCGGTTAATTGCTCAGCAAGCGTGATCGGGTTAAACCGACGATGGTGGCGAGCCTCATCGATAAAGCGGCCAGTGATTTGTGGGTCTAAATCAAGCAACGTGGTTAATTCTTCAACCGTTTGCTTTAGGTTTTGAACTTGTTCCGGAATGATTTCCAGACTGAATTGCGGCTGGTTTTCTGCGAGTAACACACCATTCCGGTCGTAAATCAGACCACGAGGCGGTGCGTTCGGAATCACTTTGATGCGGTTGCTATTCGAACGGGTTTGATAGCTCTCAAATTGATCAATCTGCAAGTAGTAAAGATTGGCGAATAACATGCCAATCATCAGAAAAATAACAACAACCGCAAAATAAACTCGACGGGTAAAAATGGAGCTTTCTGCTGCTTTGTTTTTAAACGCGCTTTTAGCCATGACTTATTCGCGATGGTATGGATGATTCGTCGTGACGCTCCAAGCCCGATAGAGGCTTTCAGCAACAACGATACGTACCAATGGGTGTGGCAGGGTGAGGGCAGAGAGACACCAGCTTTGCTCTGCAGCTGCTTTACAGGCGGGGGCGAGCCCTTCCGGCCCACCGATCAATAACGCAACATCCCGGCCATCCTGCTTCCAGCCTTCCATTTGCTGAGCCAACTGATGCGTGGTCCAGTTTTTACCAGGTAAGTCTAAGGTGACAATGCGTGATTTGCCGGCAGCTGCTAATGTCAGCTCACCTTCTTTATCCAGAATGCGCGCGATATCAGCATTTTTGCCGCGTTTCCCTGCTGGAATTTCAATTAATTCCAGCGGCATATCTTTCGGAAAACGACGCTGATATTCATTAAAACCGGTTGTAACCCAATCCGGCATTTTAGTTCCGACGGCGATTAACTGGATTTTCATGCTCAGGCGGCCTTGATATTACTGCGCCATAATTTTTCAAGTTGGTAACGATCACGAGCTTCTTCCTGCATCACGTGTACCATGACTTCGCCCAGATCGACCAATACCCATTCAGATTCTTTGTCACCATCGATGCCAAATGGCATCATGCCAGCATGACGGATCTCTTCTCCGACTCGCTCAGCGATAGAGCGAACATGACGATTGGATGTACCACTGCAGATGATCATGCAATCAGCAACATCAGAAACACCTCGAACATCAATCACTTCGATATCTTTCGCTTTAATGTCTTCGAGTTTTTCTACGATGAAATCCTGTAATTCTTTACCTTGCAAAGATGAATCCTCCTGTTTTTGAGGGCGGGATTATAGCATGTCGATTGATTACGTCTGTATCTGGTTTTACAGATCTGTTGGCAACGTGAATCGCAGAGACGTTGCGCCTTTAAATGCAATGGTTAGCGTTTGCAACCACTGCCAGGCAAGGGATACATCAAAATGACGATTTGCCTTTTCCAGCTCAGAGATCATACGCAGGATCACTTTCAGTTGATCACGATTTAAGCGTTGCTGTGCCAATTGGAATAGGTTCTGCCGACTTGGCCAGATTTTGGCTTTTTGGAATAAAGATGCAGGGGATTGACGTGACTCGGTTGCCAGTTTCACTGCATAAAGTAGTTCGACATCTCGGGCTAACACCCAAGTTAACATGCCGGGTTCAACCCCTTCATCGCGAAGCTGCATTAACATTCGCAGCGCGCGCTGTGTTTTTCCTTCCAACAATGTATCCAGCCATTGAAAGGGATCAAAAGCATTATGCCGAACAATAATCTGTTGCAATGTTGCGACGGTCAGCGGTTGTGGCAGGTTTTGCAGCGTGAGTTTTTCGATTTCCTGTGCTGCCGCCAATAAATTCCCTTCGAAAGCATGGCACAAATAGGTAATTGCATCCGGAGCTACCTGTAATCCTGCTTTCTGGCATCGCTGCGCCATCCAGCGAGGGAAAAAACGGGCATCTGGTAAAGCAACCGGAATGTATACACCAGCTTTATCTAAGGTTGTAAACCAAGTGCTTTTTAATTGTGAACTGTTCAGGCGTGGGCCAAGAACAATCAGAATCAGATCGGAATGTAACTGTTGTTGCAGTTCCTGAATTTTATCTGCCCATTCTTTGGGGAGTTTTTCACCGAGTTCGATTTCGATGATTTGGCGATCGGAGAATAAGCTCAGACTCTGACTACAAGCGTGAATTTCATCCCAAGGGAGTGGTTCTTCGACGGCACTGAAACGCCAGATGTCAGTAAAACCTGCTTGTCGGGCTTGCTGACGAATGAGTGTCAGCGACTCCATCTTTTGCAGCGGTTCATCGCCGAAGATAAGATAACAGGCCCGCAGGCCTGTTAAGAGATGTTCAGCAAGTTGTTCACTGTATATGCGCATCAGAAAATGACACGGCTGAGTTGAATGATGATCAGATCAGCAGTCTGTTTTTCCATCTCACTACGCAATTGTTCCTGTTCTCGTGAAGAGGCGAGCGCTTGCGCAGATTTGTTCAGGAAGACACGGCTGAAACGTGCACTGAATTTTTGCGGTGACTGACTTGGCAACGTGATCGTATAGTTCGTGTTGAAAATCATCAGATATTCAACTACCTGGCTTCGATTGTCCCGAGATGCAGCCGTATTGGAAACACTAATATTTCCAAGATTTAACTCAACCGCATCATCACTACTTTCGACCAGTTTGACACCGGAGTGGCGTAATTGTGCCGTGACCATCCGGTAAATATCACTGCGATCATCGCCGACCACATGAATGGTTTTCAGTTTCTCCGGCAACAGTTTTTCATTCATGTCCCCGGTGCCTCGCATATAAAAACCACATCCGGTGAGCAATACACTCACCAGAATCATGACACTCGCTATCAGTCGCTTCATCAATTAACCAACCACGATATTCAGCAATTTGCCCGGAACATAAATGACTTTACGGATGGTTCCTTCAGCCAGATATTTCGCAACGGTTGCATCTTGAGATGCAACCGCTTGGACCTGTTCCTGAGTTGCATCAGCCGCAACAGTGACTTTGCCGCGAACTTTGCCATTCACCTGAACAACAACCAGTTTTTCGTCTTCAACCATTGCGGCTTCGTCAGCAACCGGCCAGTTCGCTGCATCAATATCAGCACCACCCAGTACCTGCCACAGTTTGAAGCTGATATGTGGTGTGATTGGTGATAACAGAACGACGATGTTGCTCAGCACTTCCTGAATCAGCGCGCGATCCTGCTCACTTTCCTGTGGTGCTTTATACAGACGGTTCAGCAGTTCCATGACCGATGCAATCGCCGTGTTGAATGTCTGGCGACGACCAATGTCATCACTGAATTTTGCGATGGTTTTGTGCAGTTCACGACGCAATGCTTTCTGATCATTGTTCAGTGCGGCTACATCCAGAGCAGGTACATCACCTTTAGCAACATGGTCTGCGACCGCTTTCCACAGACGACGTAAGAAACGTTGTGCACCTTCTACGCCTGATTCCTGCCATTCCAGCGTCATATCTGCAGGTGATGCGAACATCATGAACAGACGAACGGTATCCGCACCGTAACGTTCAACCATCAATTGCGGGTCGATACCGTTGTTTTTCGATTTCGACATTTTGGTCATGCCAGCATGAATCACTTCACGACCTTCGTTATCAACAGCTTTAACGATACGACCTTTCTCATCACGCTCTACTTTTACGTCGACTGGGCTTACCCAAACGCGCGCACCGTTTTCGGTGTAATAGAATGCGTCTGCCAGTACCATGCCTTGACACAGCAAGCGAGTGAATGGCTCATCGCTTTTCACCATGCCGGAGTCACGCAGCAGTTTATGGAAGAAACGTGCATACAGCAGGTGCATACATGCGTGTTCGATACCACCGATATACTGGTCAACTGGTAACCAGTAGTTGGCTTTGTCTGTATCTAACATGCCTTGTTCATAGTCTGGGCAGCAGTAACGTGCGAAATACCATGAAGATTCCATGAAGGTATCAAAGGTATCAGTTTCACGCAGTGCTGGTTGACCGTTATAAGTGGTCTTCGCCCATTCTGGATCGGCTTTAATCGGGCTTTGAACGCCGTCCATCACCACGTCTTCTGGCAGAATCACTGGCAGTTGATCAGCAGGCGCAGGAACGACAGAACCATCTTCCAATGTCAGCATTGGAATTGGCGCACCCCAGTAACGTTGACGTGAAACGCCCCA
The DNA here is from genome assembly GCA_003251455.1 of Tolumonas sp. Classification (GTDB taxonomy): domain Bacteria; phylum Pseudomonadota; class Gammaproteobacteria; order Enterobacterales; family Aeromonadaceae; genus Tolumonas. The sequence continues at coordinate 6,156 of QKFI01000167.1, read as the reverse complement.
GTCACGCAGACGGTAGTTAACGGTACGCTGACCTAAGCCTTTCGCTTCCAGTTTTGCACAGATTGCATCAAATGCCTGCTGGAAGTTCATGCCATCAAACTCGCCTGAGTTAAACAGTGCGCCTTTTTCAGTGTAAGCAGCTTCAGAAATATCTGGTGCAGAACCATCTTCTGTTGCGATGACTGCGCGGATCTCTAAGCCATATTTGGTCGCAAATTCAAAGTCACGCTGATCATGTGCTGGCACTGCCATGACGGCGCCAGTACCGTAGTCCATCAGCACGAAGTTCGCGACCATGATCGGTACACGACGACCATCGATTGGGTGCAGGGCATACAGGCCTGTGGCCATGCCTTTTTTCTCCATCGTTGCCAGCTCTGCTTCTGCAACTTTGGTGTTTTTGCATTCTTCGAGGAATTCGGCCAGTTCAGCATTACTTTCCGCAGCCTGTTTTGCCAGCGGATGTGCGGCAGCAACAGCTACATAAGTAACACCCATCAGTGTATCTGGACGGGTAGTATAGATATCGAAGGTTTGATCGCTGTTTTCCACGCTGAACGTCATGGTCAGACCTTCAGAACGGCCGATCCAGTTACGCTGCATGGTTTTCACCATTTCAGGCCAGCCATCCAGTTTGTCCAGATCGCTCAACAGCTCTTCAGCATAGGCTGTGATTTTGACGAACCACTGCGGAATTTCTTTTTGTTCAACCGGTGTATCACAACGCCAGCAGCAACCGTCCTGCACCTGTTCGTTGGCCAGTACAGTCTGGTCGTTCGGACACCAGTTCACAGAAGAAGTTTTCTTGTAAACCAGACCTTTTTTATACAGTTCAGTGAAGAACCACTGTTCCCAGCGATAATACTCTGGTGTGCAGGTTGCGAGTTCACGATCCCAGTCGTAAGACAGACCCAGCATTTTCAGCTGGCCTTTCATATATTCGATGTTCTCGTAAGTCCATTTTGCTGGCGCAGAGTTGTTTTTGATCGCAGCGTTTTCTGCTGGCAGACCAAACGCGTCCCAACCAATCGGCTGCATTACGTTTTTGCCATTCAGACGCTGATAGCGGGCGGGAGATCACATCGCCGATGGTGTAGTTACGAACGTGACCCATGTGCAGGCGACCTGATGGGTACGGGAACATAGACAAGCAGTAGAATTTTTCTTTATCTACTTTTTCGAATGCTTTGAAAGTCTGTTGTTTATCCCAGTGCCGTTGTACTTCCGGTTCCAGGGACTGTGGATTGTAATGTTCTTCTAAAACTGACATGGGTATATCCGAATCGACAGATGTGGAGGGTAATCCGTTAGAAAATCCCCATATACTTGTATTGGGGGAATGCAACAATAGCTGCGCGGGGTCACACGCTTTTTCTATGAACCCGCTATGCTTAAAACAAGCGATCATTCAGGAGGGTATGTCCCATGTCAGAGAACAAACTTCCCGATCAAAAACCAAAAGGTTACTCCGAGTTTATGAGTCATGTCAGAGCGTTTTGGGCAGACAAAGGCGCACCGACAACTGAAAATCTTGCCAGTTGGTTAGAAGAGGTTGAGAAATATGCAGCTGCTGCAGGTGATATGACCAAAGATGAGCTTTCGTTGGTCAGTGCTTATGTAGAACGAGAAATGAATGACTTTCTCGATGCACCGGGTGGATATCAGGATTCGGCTTTCTTTAATGCATTACAGGATACTGCTTGGGAATGGTTGCTGGCGCTGAGTGACAAAACGCAGATTGAACAGGTCGCGACGGCAGATGACCTTCATCATTCAGCCGGATACCGCGTTGGTGAATGGATGGCGCCTGGAGAAAAAATCTGCATCTTGTGCGGACATACTGAAATTCTGACGCATGCGACGAAATTACAACCCTGCTCGCATTGCGATGGTGCTCGGTTCAGACGTAAGCCGTTGATGCCATAACGTGCTTGGCGTTGTGCGGGGAAATAAAAAAGCAGCGATAGTCGCTGCTTTTTTCTGTTTCGAAATCTGATTAACCCAGTTGATTCACTGGCTGAGACTCAAGCCAGTTTTTGATATTTCTCGCATCATTGATACGACCTGTCGGACCGTTGGCATCCAGAAATACCATGACCATCGGTTTATTCTGCACTTCGGCAACCATCACGAGGCAACGGCCAGCTTCTTTAATGTAGCCGGTTTTTGATAATTCAATTTCCCAGATGCCTTCCCGAACCAGTGAATTACTGTTCTTATAATGAAGCTGACGACCCGATGCACTAATAATGTCGTGATCGGTGGAGGTCGTGAATTCTCGGATCTGGTTATAACGATAAGCCGCTTGCACCATGAGCGCTAAATCTGCAGCTGTGGAAGTATTATTTTTATTCAAGCCGGTTGGATCATAAAAAACGGTATTACGCATACCCAGTGCTTTTGCTTTCGTGTTCATCGCACGTACAAAGGCCGGCGTTCCACCAGGATATGCCCGGGACAATGCATGGGCTGCACGATTTTCTGATGACATCAGCGCTAACCACATCACATCATGACGAGAGAGCGTGGTTCCTACTTCCAGGCGCGAACTCGATTTTTTCACGCGGTCTACATCAGCATCTGCGATGGTGATCGGTCTATCCATCGGTAATCCGGCATCCAGCACGACCATGGCAGTCATGAGTTTGGTAATCGAGGCAATCGGGGTTCGCAGCGCTGCATTCTTACCATACACCATACGACCTGTTGAAACATTCATCACCAGCGCTGCATTCGAATCAAGTCGTGGTCCACCACTGATTAAGGCTAGTTTATGTCCTGTTTTTGCTGGTGCAGGCTGGACTGACGTTTTTACAGGTGTCGCAGCACGTGAAGCAATGCGATTGGCTGTTTTTGTCTCAGATACTTTTGGTTGTGATTTAGCTGTTTTCTTAATTCGCTGCGTAGTGTTCAGTGCAACATGAACTGGTTTTGGTTCAACCGCCTTTTGTTTGGTTGTTGTTTTTTTATTCGTTGCGGTTTTCGTTGCAGGAATTGATTTTGATTCTAATCGTTGTTTCGTCAACGATTGGATTTGATTTGTCTGAGTTTGGGCTGCAGTCTTTTTGACCGGCGCAGGAGCAGCTGTCACCGGTTCATCAGGAACATACGGTTTTGGCACCGGCGCAGCCATAGATTGCAGAGAAAAACACATTAAGCCAGAAAAAAAAGCGATAACCTTGTTCATTGCTACTTCCTGAAAAAACCAATAAACATGAGCCGGTATTAAGGGTGCTGGATTATAGCGCCTTTCCTGTCAGGAAAATGCAGGCAAAAAAAGAAATTTATTTTGGACTTGAAGAAACATCGATTTCTTTTGACAAGGCCAACGTTTTATTAATAACACCATCGGTGACATCTAATTTATAGTCCCCGGATAGTTTAAATATCCGCCATCTTTGTGGCTCGTAGCCTTTCTGTGTCAGAAAGTCTTTTGCATCGGCTACACTCTTGAACGCGATTGCACCCGAATATAAGCCATATAACCAGGGGCCCATTTTAAATACCGTCTTTCCCTTTGCTAATGCAACAGCATCATCTTTTGAACTTATGGTGTAGACAGGATGTGTCGGGTCTGGGCGTATCATCGGAATATTATTTTTCTGATAATCGATGAAGACTGCAACGCCTAAAAAAATCAGAAGAGAGAAAGGGATCAGTAAATGTTTCATTTGCATTTCTCCCTGTCTGCGATGAATCATCCTGTTTTATTACTGACACCAGTCTTTAGATTAGGATAAAAAAAAAGCAACGCCAAGGTTAAAAATGTGAAATAGGTTTTTTATTTAAAATTAATTCTCTAAATTTATTTAATTTGAAAGAAACAGGCTGATTCATTCAGCTCTCTATTATTTCCATGATCCATTCAGGATGGTTTGGTAATAATTCCTTTTTTGTTTTTTTCCATTTTTTAATTGTTCGCTCAATTCGAAGTGCTTGTTGTTGTGTGCCTGCCTGAAAATGACAGTGCAACGTTAAAGGTCCTCGTCCACGCAAATTCTTTGCGCCTTTCCCTTCGGTATGGGCTTTAAATCGGCGTTCGATATCGGTCGTGATCCCGGTATAAAGGCGATCATCCTTGTCTCGGATCAAATAGACAACCCAACTCATCAGCAGACTTTTTTCTGATGGCATTGATTTAGGCGTTTTTTCAGATCATCAGGGGAAATAAATCCGTCGATTCGTAAACCCTGTGATGAATCAGAACGAGGATTAAAAAACAGGACATACGGCAAACCCAGAACATTGAGTGTTTTCAACAGGTTTTGTTGCTCCGGTGTATTTTGCGTTACATCTGCGCGGATCCGTTGATAATGGGTCAGCATTTTCTGAATAGTCTTGTCACGAAAGGTTATTTCATCCAATTCTCGGCATGCGACACACCAATCCGCATATACATCGATCATGACTGGTTGTCCCTGATAAATGGCAGTTTGAATGGCCGTTTGTAATTCACTCTGATTTTGCACCGATCTAAATGTCAGTGGCGGGGTTAATTTTTCAGAATGTTTGGTGATAGAAATATACAGCTGTGATGCTGCCATCAATATCAATAATAATCCGATCCGGATAAACCAAATATGACGTGGAATGATGAGCCAGATAATCGGGCTCAATAAAATCGGAAGGTAAATACCCCAAAGAATTTGTATCCAGTCAGACGGAATAAAGCGTCCCATCAGCCAAAGCGGCATCGCAAGCAATAACAAGTCAAAAATCTGTTTAATCGTGACCATCCACTTGCCTGTTTTCGGCATCCAGCGACCACTGAATGCACCTAACAGAAGTAATGGTGTGCCCATGCCCAAGCTCAATACGAACAACGCGAGACTGCCATATATCGGCTCACCGGTTTTCGTGATCAGTAATAAGATCCCGGAAAGCGGTGCACTGGTACAGGGAGAACCGATTAAGCCAGACAGAACGCCTAAAAATGTCACGCCAGTATAAGAGCCTAACGATTGTTGCCGTGCCCTCTCTTGCAAACGATCTCGCCATGCAGTTGGTAAACCAATTTGTTTATCGTAAAACAAGGCGGCGGCAAGCAAGATGTAAAACAAACTGAATAGACTTAATACCCAAGGTTTCTGGATATACCCCTGAATTTGTGCGCCTGCAATCGAGACGAGTAGGCCGAGCAAAGTATAGACAAGGGCCAACCCCAATACGTAAAAAGCCGACAAGACCAAACCTTTCCGCCAGTTCAATGTATGACCCTGATGAGACAACATGGCACTTAAAACGGGATACATGGGATACACGCAGGGAGTAAAGGCAAGACCTAACCCTAATATCCAGAAACCTGTCCATTGCCAGAATGTGATACCTGACTGTGAGGTTACTGGCATCGTGTTCTGCGGGAACGCGATAGCTTGATTTTCTGGGGATACGGATTCAAGCGTGAGTGTGCTGGTTGTTGGCGGGTAGCACAAACCTTCTATACACCCTTGATACGACACAGAAACAACCGTGTTTTCTGTCGCCTCATCAACGCTGGCTGTGATGACCGTCGGGGTCGGGTAGATATCAGTTTTACCCATGAATTCATCTTCATGTGGCTGACCGGCAGGCAACGTGTAATGGATCGATTTTTGATCGTTGCGGGTGATATGAATTTTATCCCGATAAAGGTAATAGCCGGGTTTCAGATTAAATCGGATCAGGATCTGATGCTGATCCTGAGTAATTGAGGGTTGAAATGCTTGTTCTGCAGTCAATGGCCGTTGTGATGTCGATTCAGGGATCAACGACTGAAGTAATGCATCATCTGCATTTGCCGGTGGAAAAAAGAATATGCTGAAGAGAATCAACCAGAAGCGAAAAACAGCCATCATAATGAAGTTTGGTCCTGAACCCATTGTAAATACGCCGGTAAACCACAAACAATTGGTAATGCGATAATCTCTGGCACTTCGTAAGGATGTAGTTCAACGATGCGCTCTTGCAGCAATCCATAGAGTGTCCTCCGGCTTTTAATCATGAGCTGTACTTCCTGACTTTCTTCTTGTTTGTCTTCCCATACATAGAAAGATGTGACTTGAGGTAATACGTTCACACAGGCTGCCAGTTTTTCAGATACCAGTGTTCTTGCCAACTGTCCGGCAGATGTTTGGTCCGGACAAGTGCATAAGACAATGATTGGGTCACTCATAATGA